>JAQGIJ010000157.1 GCA_028291285.1 Phenylobacterium sp.
TGATGTGCCCCGACCGGCTGCGCGTGCTGGTCGAGCGCGGCGAGGCCGACGACGCCGACATCGTCGTCGACAACCTGATTCTGTTCTCCGACGACAGCGACCAGCACTGGCGGCCGTTCCTGTTCGGGCGCGAGTACGCCGTCCCGCGCTGGATCGACCTCGGCGACTTCATCGGCGCCGGCTGCCTCTACTCCCGCCGTCCCGAGCTCGGCTACCTGAAGCCCCTGGTCCGCGCCCGCGCGCTGGACGGCGTCGGCTACCGGGAGGAGATGCGGATCGGCGAGGACTACAACCTGCTGCTGCGGCTGCTGATTGGCGGCGCGCGGATGCGGCTGGAGCCGCGGGCGCTCTACCGCTACCGCAAGCACGGCGGCTCCACCTCTCACACGCTGAAGCCGGAGCATGTGCAGCAGATGATCGACGGCGACCTCGGCTGCGCCGACCACATCGCCCGCCAGCCGCCGCGCGTGCAACGCCTCCAGCACGCCCGCCTGCGCTCGCTCCACCGCGCCCTGATCTACGACCGGGTGATCCGCCGGCTGAAGGCCCGCGAGCTCGCCCCGGCGCTGACGGAAAGCCTCGCCAACCCCGACGTGTGGCCGCTTCTGATGCGGCCCGTCGAGGCGCGCGTGAAGCGGCTGGCCGCGCGCCTGCCGCGCTCCGCGCCCAGCGGCGGCCCGGCGCTGGCCTGAAGACCTCCTCCTTCTCCCCTTGCGGGAGAAGGTGTCGGGCGAGAGCCCGACGGATGAGGGGTCGATGGCCGCTTCAGCCGCGCAGGGCGCTTGCCGCTAATCCCGAACTTCTGAGAGACCCCTCATCCGACCCGCTGTCGCGGGCCACCGTCGCCCGCATGGGGAGAAGGGACGCCGGTGACGACCGCCGCCGGCGTCGTGCTCAGCGATCGAATTGGTCGTTGCGCAGCACGCGGAACGACCCGCGCGCGGGCGCCAGCCGGGGGTTGGACCAGGCGCTCCTGGCCTCGTCGAGCGGGATCACCTGCACCGGAATGGCGCTGCGGAGCGGCCGGTGGGCGGCCCTCGCGGCAGGCAGCCGGCCGAAGGCGGCGCCCAGGGCGGCGAACACCAGCGTGGTCGAGAAATAGAAGGGCTGGATCCCCAGCGTCTCGATTGGCGTGCGCGACAGCTCGTAGAGCAGGATGGCGATCCAGAAGACCATCGGCAGGCTCGGCCGGTTGATGAACCGGCGCACCAGGGCGACCGCGCCGATCGCCACGGTCGCGATCAGCACCGCGGCCCCGAGCCAGCCCACGGTCACCAGCAGGTCCACCAGGGTGTTGTGGAAGTTGAAGCCGCTGCGCTCGACGATGCCGCCGTAGCGCCACAACCCCTCAGCGTCGATGTTGCCCTGCAGCCAGAAGGAGAAGTAGCCGCGGCCGAGCACCGGCTTCTCGCGGATCAGGTCGGCGGCGCGGTACCAGAGATAGGTCCGCCCGGTGAGGGTCGGATCCTTGTCGAACAGACTGGCGCCCAGGTTCATCATCGCCTGGGCGATCGTGCTGAAGTTGAGACCGATGACCAGCAGCACCAGGGCGACCGTCGAGGTGAGCCAGGCGCGCAGCACCTTCGGTCCGCCCACCAGAGGCGTCAGCACGAGCAGCGGCGTGAGGCCCAGCGCCAGGCCGAGCAGCGCGCCCGCCGAGCGGGCGGCCATCACGCAGTAGGCTTCCATCAGGATCCCCACCGCGAACAGCGCCACCCACAGCCATTTGCGCTCGCGCAGTGACATCATGATCACCGCTCCCGAGACGATCAGGCCGGTGGAGGCGATGTCGGCCATCAGGTTCTTGCTGTCCGTGAGACCCGAGAAGGCGTCGCCGGTCAGGCCCACCGCAACCCGGCCGCCGACCGCCACCGCGTCGGCCACATAGATCATGAAGGCGAGCGCGATCCCCCGCAGCACCGCCTGCTGGTCCCGCGCCGACGACAGCAGCAGGGCCGCGACGATGGTGATGCAGAGCTCGAGCGCATAACGCAGCGTGTCCTTGGGCGCATCCGACCAGACCACCGAACAGACGGCCAAGGCCGGGAAGGCCAGCAGGAAGAGCCGCGGCGCCAGCACCTTCGGGAGTTGCTTGCGGCGGACGAACAGGTAGAGCGGCGTCAGGCCGGCGATGACCGCGGCGCCCATGGTGGCGGACTGCACCAGGAAGACCATCGGCAGGAAGAGGCCGAAGGCGAAGAGGCCGTCGGCGTCCAGCCACAGGCGGCCGATCCTCAGGCCCACGCGCGGCTGGTCGGAGACCGGCTCGGCGGCGGCGGCCTTGCGCTGGGCGACGAGCGCCAGGCGCGCGTGGCGCTGCTCCTCGCGCCAGGAGGTGGCGCTGGCGTGGGGAATCTCGCCGCCGCGGATGCGGCGTGGCCGGGGCGCGGCGCCGAAGGTGTCCCAGGAGGCGGTCATCGGGCGAACCTGTAGGCGCGGATGTAGTCGATGCTCATGCGGGCGGGCCAGGGGGTGGTGTCGTCGGGATTGCCCGGCCAGCCGCCGCCGACGGCGACGTTGGCCAGCATGTACATGGGCTTGTTCATGTCAGGCGGAGTCGGCTGGCGCTTCACCTCGCGGCCGTCCACGTACCAGACGAGCTGCTTCGGATCCCAGCTCACCGCAAAGACGTGGAAGGCGTCGGGGTCCAGGTCGGTCTTGGTCGTCGGCAGTTCGAGCGCCTTGGAGTGGGCGGTCATATAGACCTCCGAAGCGTCGCCGATGCTCTCCATCACGTCGATCTCCGGCGGCCAGCCGAGGTCCGCCGGCAGCAGCCAGAAGGCCGGCCACACGCCCTTGCCGCCCGGCAGCTTGGCCCGCATCTCGAAGTAGCCGTAGGTCTGGGTGAAGGACGGCTGGGTGGTGATCAGGCCGGAGGTGTAGCGGTGGCCGCCAAGCGCCGCCTCGAGCCCGGGCGGCGCCGGCTGGGCGACGATGTCGAGCACGCCGGCATGCAGCACGAAGGGGTTCAGCGCGGCCCGCCGCGCCGCCGCCACGCCGGGCAGGTCCGGGTCGACATAGAGCTCGAGCTCCTTGTTGCTGCGCAGGGTGCGTAGCTCGAACGGGTCGGCCGAGCGGCCGTCCCTGAAGACCGTGCGCCAGACGCCGCGGCCGCCCGTCCAACGGTTGAAGCCGGTGTCGAACTCGTCGGCGAAGGTGACCGTCAGCGGACGCCCGTCGGGGCTCTGGCGCAGCGGCCCGGCGGCCTGCGCCGCGGCCGGCCCGCCGACCTTCAGGCAGACCGCCAGGCTCAGCGCCCCCAGCGCGGCGAGGAGCGCCGCGGCGGAGCGCCGGGATCTCGTCGGGCGCTCCGATCCTGTCACGCGATCGTACATGGCCAGGCCTGCTCAGGCCGCGGCGATGTAGTAGTTCTTGAAGTAGCCGTAGTAGTCGCTGGAGTCGCCGTAGCCGTAGCGCGCCTGTCCCTTGACGTTGACCTTGGTCAGCAGCGCGCCGGCGACGTTGGCCCCGCATTCCTGCAGGATGTCGATGGCCGACTGGGCGGCGCGCAGCGGGGTCTTGTTCCACTGCACCAGGTAGAGGACGCGGTCGGCCTTGGCGGCGAGGATCCGCGCGTCGGCCACGCCCAGGATCGGCGGGGCGTCGAGGATGACGTAGTCGAACTGCTCGGCCAGCTGGCGCAGCACCTCGTCCGTCTCAGGGTTGGAGAACAGGTCGTAAGGCACCGACTTGCCGGCGGCCGGCAGGATGTAGCAGTTCGACTTCGGGTCGTGGATCAGGGCTTCGCTGAGCGGCACCTTGTCCTGCACCACCTCGACCAGGCCCACCTCCCGCTGGCCCGCCAGCTTGGTGGCGCCCCGCTGGCGAAGGTCGCAGTCCACCAGCACCACCCGCGAGCCGGAGAGCGCCAGGGTGCGGGCCAGGCAGAAAGAGGTCAGGCTCTTGCCCTCGCGCGGCACGGCCGAGGTCAGCGCGATGATCTTGGCGTCCCCGCCGCGGCCGCTGATCATCAGGAAGGCCCGCAGGTTGCGGAAGGCCTCGGAGAAGCCCGAGAACGGGTGGCTGACCAGGTATTCGGCCGGCTCGGCCGCGGGGCCGCGCAGGCCCTTCGGCTTGACCGAGCGGAAGTCCGGCAGGACGCCCGCGAAGGGCACGCCCAGCTCGCGCTCGACGTCGAGGCGCGAACGCAGGTGCTTGTCCCAGAACTCGGCCATCAGCATGGCCGCGCCGGCCGCCACCAGGCCCGCGAGCATGGCCAGGGCGGCGCCCAGCTTCATGTTCGGCGAGGACGGCGAGTTCGGGATCTGCGCCGGCGAGTTGATGGTGGCGTCGGCCTGCTGGATGCTGCCTTCGGCGGCCACTTCCTTGGCGCGGTTCAGATAGGCTTCGTAGATCTGCTTGGCGGCGTCGGCGCGCTGCTGCAGGGCGAACAGGCCGACCTGGGCCTGGCCGTTGGCGGCGAGCCCGCCCTGGGCCGTCCCGCGGCTGGCGAGCAGGGAGCCCAGGCGGCCGCTGGAGGCCCGCGCCTCGGCGCGCAGGCTCGACAGGATGCGGTTGATCTCGCTCTGGATCTGCGCGCGCACGTCCTTCAGCTGGGCGGCGGTGCGCTTCACCTCGGGATATTCCGGCGTGAAGTCGGTCTGCAGCTGGGCGAGCTTGACCGACAGCGTGGCCTCCTGCTTGCGCAGCTCCTTAATGGTGTCCGAGCCCAGCGCCGCGCCCACGTCGGCGCCGGCGCTGCCGTTGTGCAGCTGGTTCTCGGCGGCGGACACCCGCGCCGCCTTCTCCGCGGCGTCGGCCTTGGCGAGGGCGACCTGCTGATTGATCGTGGAGACTTCCTGCTCGGCCATGGTCGCGCCCTCGGCGCTGAACAGGCCGTGCGCGTTCTTGTATTCCTGCACGCGGGCCTCGGCCGCCTCGGCGTCCTGGCGCATCTTCTCCAGGCTCAAGCCGAGCTCCTTGTTGGCCCGGGTGACGGCGGTCAGCTTGTCGTCCAGCTGGCGCTTCAGATAGGTGTCCATGATGGTGTTGCTGAGCATCGCCGCCTTGCGCGGCGAGGCGGAGGTGGCGCCCACCTGCACCACATAGGTCAGGCCCGCGCGGCGCACCCACATGTGCGACAGCAGCGCGTCGGTGGTGCGCGCGACCAGGCGCGGATCGGGGTTGGCGATCGGCTGGTGCGCCGGCGCCAGGCCGAACAGGCCGGGTTTCATCTGGCTGTTGAACTCAGGATCGTTCCACAGCTGCAGCCGGCGCACGACGGCCTCCGCCAGCGCCGGCGAGCGCAGCACCTCGACCTGGGTGTCCACCGCACTGGTGTCCGGCGGGAGGTAGCCGGCCTGCTGCTGGTTGGTCTGGGCCAGGTTCTCGTGCTTGGGGTCGATGACCACCGCGCCCATGGCCGAGTAGGTCGGCGTCTTCATGGCGAAGGCGGCGAGCACCAGGACGAAGACCACGCCGGCCACGCCGAGCCCGAGCTTGGCGCGCTGCAACAGGATTCCGAAGAGCTGGCGCAGATGCATCCGCTCAGGCTCGATGGGCCGGAACGGCTGGCCCGGATGGGCGGGCAGCTCATGCCCGATCGGAATGAGAGTATTCATGTGTGACCTGCGTTGGACTTGTCGGCCGGGTAGGACGCCGGGACGCCGGGAGGCTTGCGTTCAAACACCGCGCATGCGGACCGGAGGTCCCTGATCATCGTGCGTTCCTCGACGGGCCCAAGGCCCCACCCAGAAATCGGAAAAACTAGCGCTGCCAATAACCCGGAGGTGGCGGGGCGGTTCCTCGCCAGGCGCGCAACTCGCCCGCGCGGCCGCCGGCACGCCATCACCAGGGCCGGACGAGCATCCCCAAGAGGCCGAAGCCGCCCTGGAAGTTCTGGAAGAAGTTCTTCGTTCCGGAGGTGTCGACCACGACGATGTCGCTGCCGTACACCGGCGGGTCCTCGGCGCGTCCAGAGCGGATCTGCGACAGGTCGTAGAAGGCGCTGCGGCGTTCGCCGCCGATCGTACGGAAGATCGCCACCTTGTGCAGGTTGGCGAGCTTGGGATCGGCGCCGTGGGCCAGCGAGACCGCCTGCATCAGGGTCGTGGGCCCGGCGAGCGCATAGACGCCCGGTTGGCCGACGGCGCCGTCGATGGTGACCTTCTGGCTCTGCGACTCCTTCACGGAGACGACCACCTGCGGGTCCTTCATGTAGTGCTTCTTCAGCGCTACGGCCAAGTCCTGGGACAGCTCGCCCGGGGTCCGGCCGGCGGCCTGGATCTGGCCGACCAGCGGCAGCAGGATCTTGCCGCCGGTGTCGACCTGCACCGGCTTGGACAGCTCCTCGACCTGCGAGACGTTGATGTCCAGCGTGTCCTGCGGGCCGATCCGGTAGTCGCCGGCGGCTCGCTGATGGGTGACCGCGTCGGGGGGCGGAAGACTGACCGTAGAGGCCAGGGCGGGGGCGCCGCTGAGCGCCAGGAGCGCCGCGGCGGAGAGCGAGGGCAGACGCCTACGCATGGTGATTTGACCTCAAAATCGCGACCAGACGATTGCGGATCGGCCGCAACCGATTTCGCGCTGCACCAACTCCCGTGGAGCTTGGCCCGTTCCCGCGCGGGGCCAAGAAGATGCGATTCAGTCAAGCTTTGCCCCGGCGCGCGCCGCTTAGCCGACCATGATCCAGCCCTGTCCCAGCGCGCTCAGCTGGGTGTTCTGCAGCACGAGCGAGCCGCCGCCAGTGAGGCTCACCACGACGTCGGCGCCCGATTGCGCGGCGGAGTACTGCACGCCGGCGTCCAGCACCACGCGGTCGCCTTCGGCCCGGCTGAAGTCGGTGACGTAATCGATGCCGCCGCCCACCATCTGGTGGAAGCTGTCCGCGCCGCCGCCGCCGCTCAGGGTGTCGTTGCCGAGGTCGCCGGAGATCCAGTCCGCGCCCGCGCCGCCGTGGATCACGTCGTCGGCCTGGCCGCCGCGCAGGGTGTCGCCGCCGGCGCTGCCCCACAGGGTGTCGTTTCCGCGGTTGCCGTTGATGTCGTTGTGGCCGCTCGACTGGGTGATGTCGATGACGTCATTGCCCTGGCCGCCCAGCAGGAAGTCGCCCACCCGGCTGCGGCCGATGACGGTGTCCTCGCCCTTGTTGCCGTTGAGCTCGTTGTAGCCCAGGCCGCCGGTGATCTGGTCGTTCCCGTCGAAGCCGCGGACGTAGTTGGCGCCGCCGTCGCCGCCGTGGATCGTGTCCGGACCGCTCCCCCCGTCGAGCGTGCCGCCGCCCGCGGGCGCGTTCAGCACCTGCCCGGCCGCCGGGGGCGGGGCGCCGTAGACGTTGAAGGGGTCGATCTGCAGGCCGTAGAGCTGCGAATGCAGGCCCGCGCCGTCGCTCCAGCTCGCCACGACATTGCCCGAGGCGTCGATCCCGGCGACGTCGCCGGGGAGGGCGATCGCGTCGCCGAAGTAGCCGTGGCCGTCGAAGCCGCGGGCATCGATCTCAGCGCCGTTGTGCCAGCTGACGGCGAAGGCGCCGTGCGCCGACGGCGCCACGACGATGCCGCCGCTCGAGGGGCCCAGCAACTGCTTCTGGATCGACATGTTGCTCGGATCGACCACGCCGGCCCAGGCGTCCTGCACGCCGCCGTCGTTCTGCAGCCAGGTCAGCGCGATCTTGCCGTCGCCCAGGAAGACGCCCTTCATCTGCAGGCCGGCGGTCGTGCCGGTGGCGATCAGCTGCGACGACCCGACCGTCCCGGCGTCCTTGTAGGCGGCATAGACGCCGCCGCTCTGGTCCCAGATCAGCAGCGCCTTGGCCGGCGCGGCGGAGACCTCGCCGGCGGCATGCGTCGGATCGCTGGAGATGTGGACCACCTGCCGGGTCGACAGCGCGGTCGCGTCGTCGTCGAAGACCTCGGCCGCCAGCCCGGGCTGGCCGGCGACCGTCCCGCCGCTCACTTTCAACGTGCCGCCGGGCGCCAGCGGCGTCAGGTTCAGCACCTGGCTCGAGCCGTCCGCCAGGGCGTAGGCGCGGATGTAGTCGATCTGCAGCGAGGCGGGGAAGGCGGCGCTGTTCGGCGGGCCGCCGTAGCCGCCGACCGCCAGGTTGGCCAGCATGTACATGGGCGCGTTCCAGCCGGCCGGCGTCGCCGTCTGATAGACCGCCACGTCGTCGTAGTAGTAGGTCACCGTCGTGGGCGTCCACATCAGGCCATAGGTGTGGAAGCCCGACGGATCCCCGGGCTTCAGCGCCTCGCCGAACGCCACCACCTGGCCGTTGGCGTAGCCGCGCAGGTGGTCGATCTGCGGCTGGATGGCGATGTTCTCGCCGATGTCGATCTCGGCGCCGTTGGTGTTCGGATCGGGGACCATCCAGAAGGCCGGCCACGAGCCCTGCGCGCTCGGCAGCGCCATGCGGATCTCGAAGTAGCCGTACTTCTGCTCGAAGATTCCGCGCGTATCGAGCAGGCCGGAGGAATAGCTCGCGCCGAAGGCCGCCGCCTGGTCCGCCGGCGCGATCGGCTGGGCGGTGACGGTGAGCACGCCGTTGGCGACGCTGAACGGGTTGTAGCCCAGGGCATGGTCGCCCAGCCCCTGGAAATCGGCGGCGGTGTAGGCCTGCTGCTCGCCGTTCTGCGCCAGCATGTAGGCGTCATGCTTCTTCGGGTCGGAGCCGAAGTTCGTCAGCCACTGACCGGTCCCGGTCGAGAAGTTGTAGAGCTGCAGGTTGTTGAACTCGTCGTCGAAGGTGACCGCGCCCAGCTTCGAGCGGTCGAGCGGCAGCAGGAAGTTGCTCGCCGACAGCTGGCTGGCGCTGATGTTTCGGATCGTCAGCGTCTCGCTGGGGTCGATCTGCAGCACCACGTCGGAGCCCTGCTGGCGCATCGCCGCTTGCACGTCGGCGAAGCTCTTGAAGGCCGAGCGGTTCAGCCGGACGTTGTCGTTGACCGTGAAGTTGTAGATGGCGTCGTTGCCTTCGCCGGTCGCCACCACATAGCTGGTCTCGTTGCCGGCGCCGACCATCACGTCGTCGCCGGGCCCGCCGTAGAGGGTCTCGTGGTCGCTGTGCGCGACGATCAGATTGTTCAGGCTGTTGCCGACCGCGTAGTTGTACGAGCCGGTGGAGTCGAGATTCTGCACGTTGGCGGGCAGGGCGAAGCTGGTGAAGGCGGTCACCGACTTCACGCCTGAAAGCCCGCTCGCCACCTGCACCGTGTCGGTCGGATCGCGGATGTAGAAGATGTTGTCGCCGTTCGACCCGATCATCGCGTCGCCGGGGCCGCCGCCGGGATCGACGGCCGAGGGGCCGGCGGGCGCGGTGAGGGTCTCGCCCCCCGCGCTTGTGCCGGTGACGGTGGACGCGGGCGCAGACGCCTCCGGCATGGGGGCGCCGCGGAAGTTCAGATAGGGCACGATGGGTAGCTCCGGAAAAAGCTGGAGCACAACTCCCCACGCCGGCGAAGGTTCGCCTCGGGCTCTGACGGGGTTGCGCGCAACGCCGGCGCGTGGCGCCCAAAGCACGCCCGGAGAGCGCACGCCGTATCGCAATTGCGAAAATGTGACGCTCGGCGGCGAAACCACTTCCTCGCAAGCGTGTTCCCGACCTCGTCAATCCGGAGGTTGTTGCGATGCAAAACATGCCGTCGTTCGCCTATTCGCTCAGCCAGGTCGAAGACGGCTGGCGCTGGCGCGTCTATGACGTGGACGGCGTGACCGTCGCCGGGGGCGCCGACGCCAGCCGCGCCGCCGCCCAGGCTGCGGTGGAGCTGGCCCTGCGCCGCAGTTCGCAAGTGGAGGAGCCCCGCAGCTTCGCCTTAGAAGGGAGTCGCAACCCAGCTTCACCACACTCGCCGGCGGAGGAATCGCCCAGCGCGAGTATTCGCCCGTCGCCAAGCGTCACAGTTAAAGCAGAACGATTTCGGGACCTTGTCGATTTCAGGTTTTCAGGCGGAACCGCCAACCGTGGCCGTGAGTTTTCCGGCCGGTCGTGACGGAGAGTGGCTTCGTCAGCTTGCTTCCGAAAAGAAAATATGTCCGAAATCGCCTTTGCTCATCCGTCAGTGTCGAGATCCCATAGAGCTGTCGAAGGTCGCTCTACGGACCAGACGCTGACGACGACGATGAATGTGGTGGTCGCGCTCATCGCCCTCATCTTCCTCCTCCCAATCATGCTTGCCGTGGCCGTGGCCGTCTACGCGCAGGACGGCGGACCTATATTGTTCGCCCATCGGAGAATTGGCCGCGACGGCCGTCATTTCTACTGCCTGAAGTTCCGCAGCATGGCGGTCGACGCCGAACAGCGCCTCGCCGACCTGCTCGGCAGCGATCCGTCCGCGCGCGCGGAGTGGGAGCGGGACCATAAGCTGCGCAATGATCCGCGGGCGACCAAGCTCGGCGCCTTCCTGCGCAAGACCAGCCTCGATGAGCTGCCCCAGCTCTTCAACGTCCTGCACGGCGACATGAGCCTGGTGGGGCCGCGCCCGATCGTCGAGGCCGAGGTCGCCAAGTACGGCCGCCGCTTCCGCGATTACTGCGCCGTCAAGCCGGGGATCACCGGCCTGTGGCAGGTGAGCGGCCGTAACGACACCAGCTACCGCACCCGTGTGGCGCTGGATTGCGTCTACGCGAGGCGGCGCAACGTCGGCCTCGACGCCTACATCATCGCCTGCACGGTTCCCGCCGTGCTCGCCCGCCGCGGGTCCTACTAGGCCCCGGCTCTATCGCAGGCGGCCTCAGGGCCGGCTGCGGATCACCTTCGCCACCACCGGCGCGAGGCGTCCGGCGATCACCCGGACGCCTTCGGCGTTCGGGTGCAGGCCGTCGGCCTGCTTGAGCCTCGGATTGCGGTCCACGCCCTCCAGCAGGTTCGGATAGAAGGCCAGGCGGTGCGCCTTGGCCAGGCTCGCGAACACCGCGTCGTAGTCCCGCGCATAGCCGCGGCCGAGCTCCGGCGGCGCCCTGATCCCGGCCAGCACCACGTCCATGTGGCGGGCCGAAAGCCGCGCCAGGATGGTCTCCAGGTTGGCCCGCGTGACCTTCGGATCGATCCCCTGCAGCAGGTCGTTCGCGCCCAGGGCGACGACGACGACCGAGGTGTCCGGTTGGACGCTGAAGTCGACCCGCGCGGCGCCGCCGCCGGTGGTGTCGCCTGAGACGCCCGCGCCGCGCACCACGTTGGCCACGCCCAGGCGGTTCAGCGCCAGGTGCAGCTGCGCGGGCAGGGCGTCCGCCGCCGGAAGTCCCAGCCCGGCGGTGATCGAGTCGCCCAGCATGGTCACCACCTTGCCGCGCGCGGCGAACGCCGGCGCCGCCGCGGCCAGCAGCGGCAGGGCGATCAGGGCGCGGCGGGAGAGGGCAGGTGTCGTGGGCATGGACGCGTCCTATCTAGGGTGGTCTCTCCTTGTCTCCAACGCATGAGCCCGCCCTTGTCCGACGCCGCCGCCGAGCCGCTGGTCCTGGAACAGGTCTCGCTGACGCTGCCGTCAGCCGCGGGCCCCGTAGAGATCCTGCGCGGGCTGGACGTCCGGGTGGGCCCCGGCGAGCGGGTGGCGCTGGTCGGGCCGTCGGGCTCGGGCAAGTCGTCGCTGATCGCCGTGGCCGCCGGTCTCGAGCAGCCCAGCGGCGGCCGGGTGCGGCTGTTCGGCCAGGACCTCGGCCGGCTGGACGAGGACGGCCGCGCCCGCCTGCGCCGCGGCCGCGTCTCCCTGGTCTTCCAGAGCTTCCACCTGCTGCCCAGCATGACGGCCGAGGAGAACGTCGCCGCGCCGCTGGAGATCGCGCGTGCGCCGAACGCCGCGGCGACCGCGCGGGCATGGCTGGAGCGCGTCGGCCTTGCCGGGCGCCTGCGGCACTACCCGCACCAGCTCTCCGGCGGCGAGCAGCAGCGGGTGGCGCTGGCCCGCGCGCTGGCGCCCCGGCCCGCGCTGCTGTTCGCCGACGAGCCCACCGGCAACCTCGACGCCGCCAACGCCGCCCGGGTGGCCGCGATGATGTTCGACCTGGTCGCCGAAACCGGCGCGGCGCTGGTGCTGGTGACCCACGACGAGGTGCTGGCCGGGCGCGCCCAGCGCACCGTCCGCCTGCGCGACGGCCGGGTGGCCGAGACCGCATGATCCCGCTTTCGCTGCGCTTCGCCGCGCGGGAGCTGCGCGCCGGCGTGCGCGGCTTCCGCATCTTCCTGGCCTGCCTGGCGCTCGGCGTCGCCGCCATCGCCGCGGCGAGCTCCACGGCGGAGGCCTTCCGCCAGGGGCTGGCCAGCCAGGCCCGCGAGATCCTCGGCGGCGACCTCGCCGTTTCAATCCACCAGCGGCGCTTCAGCCCGGCCGAGCGCGCCGCGATGCAGTCGCTGGGCCAGGTCGCCTATGCGCTCGCCGACCGGGCCATGGCCGAGGCGCCCTCCGGCGAGCGCAGGCTCGTGGAGCTGCGCGGGGTGAGCGCCGACTATCCGCTGGCGGGCGTCGTGGCCCTGCAGGGCGCGCCCTCGCTGGCCGAGGCTCTCGCGCCGCGCGACGGCGTTCCCGGCGTGGCGGTGGAGCAGGCGCTGCTCGACCGGCTGCGCCTGAGGCTCGGCGACCGGTTCCTGGTCGGCAACGTGCCGATGACGGCGCGCGCGGTGCTGGTGCAGGAGCCCGACCGGCTCTCCCGCGGCTTCGCGCTCGGGCCCAGGGTGCTGGCGCGGATGTCGGTCGTGGAGGCCGGCGGCTTCGCCGCCCCCGGCCTCCCGTTCACCGAGACCGCCCGCGTGGCGCTCCGGCCCGGCATGCCGCTCGCCGCCGGCAAGGCGGCGCTCGGCCGCGCCGTGCACGGAGCCGGCCGGGTGCGCGACCGCAATGACGCAGCCCCCGGGATCCGCCGGCTGATCGACCAGCTGGAGTACTTCCTGGGCTTCATCGGCCTGGCCTCGCTGGTGGCCGGAGGCCTCGGCGTCTTCGGCGCCGTCAGCGCCTATCTGGAGGACCGCAAGCCCACCATCGCCACCCTCAAGGCGCTGGGCGCGGAGGGCGCGCTGGTGCGCAACACCTATCTCATCCAGGTGGGCCTGCTGGCGGCGCTGGGCGTCGCCATCGGCCTGGCGGTCGGCGCCGCCGCGCCGCTCGTCCTGGGCGCAGTGGTGCAGAACGACCTGCCGGTGCCGGCGCTGTTCGCCGTCTATCCCTGGCCGCTCGCCCGGGCCGCCGCCTTCGGCCTGCTCTCGGCCGCCGCGTTTTCGCTGGCCCCGCTGGGCCGCGCCCGGGCGACGCCGCCGGCCAGCCTGTTCCGCAGCGACCTGACGGCGCGCCCGCGGCTCGGGCCGGAGATCGTCGGCGCGGGGCTCGCCGGCGCGGGCCTCGCCGTCCTCGCGGTGGCCGGGGCGCCGACGAAGCTCGCCGCCGCCGGGATGATCGGCGGGGTGACGGTCTCCTTCCTGCTGCTCTGGCTGCTGGGCTGGGGCGCGGCGGCGCTGGCCGGGCGCAGCCGGGCCGGGGCGAGGGGGCCGTGGCGCATCGCGCTCGCCAACCTCGCGGGGCCCAGGTCCGCGGCCCGCACGGCCGCGCCGGCCATCGGCCTGGGCGTCGCCCTGCTCTCGGCGGTGGTGCTGATCCAGTCCAGCCTGCTGGCGGAGGTGGCCGAGGTCGCCCCGCGCACCGCCCCGGCCCTGGTCTTCACCGACATCCCGGGCGCCAGCGCCCAAGCCTTCGACCGGGCGGTGGCCCAGGCCTTCGGCGCGCCGCTCACCCGCGACACCTATCTGCGCGTCCCGTTCGTCACCGGCCGGATCAGCGCCGTGCGCGGCCGGCCCGTGGACGTGGCGCGTCTGCCGCCCTCCGAGCGCTGGGCCTACGACAACGACGTCAGCCTCTCGGCGATCGGCCCCGAGCCGCCCAACGCCGCCGTGGTCCAGGGCCGCTGGTGGCCGGCGCGCTATGCGGGGCCGACGCTCGTGGCCCTCGACGTGGAGGTCGCGGCGGCGGCGCACCTGAAGCTGGGTGACGCGATCACCCTGACCATCCTGGGGCGGGACATCGAGGCGCGCGTGGCGGCGCTGCGGAAGGTCGAGTTCGGCTCCTTCGGCGCGAGCTTCCCGATCGTGCTGACGCCCGGCGCGCTGGCCGGCGCCGACCTGCGCCACGTGGCTATCGCCAAGGCGACCCCCGCCCAGGAGGCTGCGGCGCTGAAGGCGCTGGGCCAAAGCTTCCCGGAGGTCAACGTGATCTCCGTGCGCGAGCAGCTGGAGGCGGCGACCCAGATGTTCGACCGGCTGGCGCTGGCGGTGCGCGGCGCGGCGGGGGTGGCGGCGCTGGCCGGCCTGCTGGTGCTCGCCGGCGCCATCGCCGCCCGGGCCCGCGCCCGCATCCGCGAGGCCGCCATCCTGAAGGTGCTGGGCGCCTCGCGCGCGCAGATCCTCGCCGCCTACGTCCTGGAGTACGGCGCGGTCGGCGCCATCGCCGGCGCCGCAGGCGTCGGCCTGGGCTACGCCGCCGCCTGGCCGGTGGTGGTCAAGGTCTTCCAGGCGCACTGGAGCGTGGACTGGGCCGGCATGGCCGCGCTGCTCGCGGGCGCGGCCCTGCTGGCCGGCCTGGGCGGCCTGCTCGCCGCCTTCCAGGCGCTCTCGAAGCGGCCCGCCCCGGCGCTCCGGAGCGACTAGCCCTCGAAGCCGCTGAGGTCCGGCGCGCGACCGTTCCAGCCGGAGACGCGCTCGAAGGCCGCCGCCAGCGTCACCACCGTCGCCTCCTCGCGCGGTCGCCCGAGGATCTGCAGCCCCACCGGCAGGCCCGCCGCCGTCAGGCCGCAGGGCAGGCTGACGCCCGGCAGGTCGAGGTAGTTGGCCGCCCGGGTCAGCCGCGAGAGCGGCGAGGTGGTCTCGTCGATCTCGGCCAGCGGCGGCGCGGCGATC
>JAQGIJ010000159.1 GCA_028291285.1 Phenylobacterium sp.
TCCGTGTGCCCGCCGATGGCGAAGCGGGTGTCGGCGAGCTGCGGGCTCTGCAGCGCCTGGGCGAAGGCGCGGGCGTTCGACCGCGCCTGCGGCGTCAGCTCCGCCGAGCCCAGCTTGAAGGTGATCAAGAGGTCGCCCGGCGTGGCGTGCGTCCGAAGCGGCGCGCTGGGCTTGTAGGTGACGTGGGTGGCCGGGCGTCCGGGCGGGCCCGACGCGGGCCGCGCCGGCTTCACGCCGCCGCCGCCGGGGGCCGCCAGGCTGAAGCCGCGCGTCTTCACCGTGGGGTCGCAGCCGCCGTCCGGGTCGGCCACCGTGCCGGCGGCGCAGCGCGCCGCGCCGTGGTCCGCCGAGGCGCCGTACGCCTTGACCACGTCCTCCGGCCGGTACTGCGACGGCGGGTCCGCCGCCTGGGCGGCGCCCGCCGCAACCGACGCGGCGACGGCCAGCATCCCCAACCAGGTCTTCATCCGCAGGCCCTCCCAAGCTTCACCCTGCAGGCTATGCCCGGTGAGGGGCGCCCGCAACTGGAGAGACGATCCAGCGTGCGCAGAGCAGCAGTGTCTTATAGATAAAATACAGTGAAGAACAACCATCCGTTAAGGTTGCTGTAAGTCGGTGTTCATCATGTCGGTTTGGGCAATATAAATCACCTCGTGCGAAGCTGCACCTGAGATGAACTCAGGAATTGCAGAAATGGATCGGCAGAAGCGATCTGTTCTTGGCGCACCGGCGGCTCTTGTCTGCCTTGCGGCCTTGGCGCTCTCCACGCAGGCCGTCGCTGACGAGGCCTCGTCGGGTGCGCGACGCCTCGCCGAGGCGCCGATGGTCGAGCGGGTGGGCGAGGCCGGCTGGTACGGCCAGGCCTTCGACGGCCGCACGACCGCCAATGGCGAGCGCTTCGACATGTACCGGCTGACGGCCGCCAGCGCCGACCTGCCGCTGGATTCCTACGCCGCGGTGACCAATCTCGCGACCGGCGAGACCGTGGTGGTGCGCATCAACGACCGACCGGCGCCCGACGCGCCCCAGACGCTCATCACGCTCGCCTACGCGGCCGCCCATCGGCTCGGCGTCGACGCGGCCGCGCCGGCCCAGGTGAAGGTGAGCGCGGTGGGGCAGGGCGCGATGCCGGCGGCGCCGGCGGCCGAGCTGGCCGCGGCGGCGCCGCGGCTCGGCTGGTTCTCCGGCCTGCGCCTTTCCATGCTGACCCAGCCGGTGTCGGACGCCGAGCTCGAAGGGCTGCGCACCGACGGCCCGCGCGCCCTGTTCCGCAAGCGCGCCAGCCGGTCCGACATCGTCGTCACCTGGGCGCAGGACGAGCCCGCCCCGCTCGCCGGCCTCTGACGCAAGCCCGGGTCAGAGCTTCGGCAGCGCCCGGCTGCTGTCGCCGACGATCGAGAAGGCCGCCCAGTAGAACGGATGTGAATAGGCGCCGCCGCCGTCGATGAAGGCGCTCTCCGCCGCCTTCATCGCCTGGCCCTGGCTTGTCGCGCCCGCGGTGAACAGCGAGGTCATCAGCCGTTCGGTGGCCACCGAATCCACTTCCCAGTTCGAGACCAGCAGGTTGCGCGCGCCGGCGTAGGTGAAGGTGGCCACCAGGCCACCCAGGGCCGCGCCGCCGCCGCCGTCCCCGGTGGCGCCGGTGTCGCAGGCCGACAGCACCACGAGGTCGGCGTCGAGCCGCAGGTCGGGGATCTCCTTGACGTCGAGCAGCGCGTCGCTCCCGGCCCCGCCCAGCGAGGTGACGAGCGAGGGCTGCAGGCAGCCGTTGGACTGCGGCAATAGCCCGTGGGTGGCGAAATAGAGCACGCGGTACTGCGCCAGCGCATCGCTCGCGCCCATGGTCTTGACGGCTGCATCGGTGAAGTCGGCGCCGAGGATCACGCTGTTCGGCGCGCCCATTGCTTTTGCCACGGTGGTGACCTCCGCGGCGGTCTCCGGAAGCGCGGGAAGCTGCATCAGCTGGCGGCGCATGTCGGCGCAGAAGTCCACGCCCGAGGCGCGCACCCAGGCCGCCGGCGCGGCCACGCTGGCGAAGGCGTTGGAGGAGGCGGCGGCGAGCGTCGGGTCGGCGAAGCCGAGGAACGGCTTGCCGGCGGTGGATTCCCGCACCTTGCGGCTGTTGACGAAGGCCGCGGTCGAGATCGAGATCGAGCTTTCGAACCGCTGCGCCAGCCAGGACACGCCGCGATAGGACAACGGCGTCTGCGTGCGGATCGCCTCGGCGAGGTTTGCGCGCATTACCTGCAGGCTGGCGTCGTCGGTGACCAGCGCCCCGATCGGCACGCCCACAAGCGCGGGATCCGGCTCGTAGACCAGGCGCTGCACGTTCTTCAGCTGGACGTCGATCGGCCCGAACATCTTGACGTAGAGGCTCCGCGCCAGCGCCACGTCGTAGCGCCCGAGCCGGCCGCTGGAGGCCTCGTCGAATGGCTTGCGCAGCTTGGCGGCGAGCTGTCGGGCCTCGGCGCGGGTGAGCTCCACCGCGTAGGGCCGCGCGCCGTTGCGGCTGATCAGGATGCCGTAGCCGCGGTTGGCCAGGATCAGGATCTTGACGTAGGCCTCGCCGTCGCGGAGCGCGGCTTGCAGATCCGCCAGCGTGGCGTTGGTCTTCAGCGCGCTGCGGTAGCGCGGATCGGCGGCGAAGACCTTCTGCTCGAGCTCGTTGGCCTGGTTGCGGAGCGCTTCGACCGCCGCGAGGCCCTGCTGGCGCTCTTCGGGCGTGGCCGTGCCGGTCTGCTGCGCCTGGCGCATCTCCAGCAGCTTGTCGTCGATCTGCCGCAGGGTCGCATCGCGCGCCCGGGCGAGGCCGGCGGTGGTGCTGTTGCCGGAGGTCAGCCGCTCGGCGAAGTCGAGCGCGGCCGCGGCCGTGGACTCGCCCACCAGCGCCTCGGAGCTGTCGAAGAAGCGCCGGACCTCGGCGGCGTGGGCGGTGGGATCCTCGGCGATGCGATGGAGCAGGATGTCGAAATAGGTCCCGGCGTAGTCGGCCGACGGACCGAGCGAGCCGCGCTTCTCGCGGAAGATCTCGAAGGCGCTCTCGAAATCAGCCAGCGCCTCGTCCTCCTGGCCGTTGGCGGCCTTGGCCCGCGCCAGCTCGATCAGGAAGTGGCCGGTGACCAGGGTGCCGGGATAGCGCGCGCTGTAGGCGTCGATGGCGGCCTGCAGGCGCCGCACGGCGGGCCCGGCCTCGCCACGGTTGCGGTCCAGGCGGGCGATGTCGGCCTGGATGCGGGCGGAGAGCCAGGGGGCGTAGGCGCCCAGAGCGTGGCCGCCCCAGCTCTGGTTGAGCATCGCGGCGGCTTCGAGAAGGCTGCGGCGGGCGTCGGCGTCGCGGTGCAGGGCCTCCTGCGAGGTGCCGATGATCTGCAGCGCCTGGGCCTTGCGGACCACCGCCTGCTCGCGTTCGCCGAGCTGGACGTTGAGGCCTTTGCCCTGGGCGTTCAAGGCGTTGGCCGCATCTCTTCCCAGCTGCACGTCGCCGCTGCTGGTGCGCACGATGTCGAGGCCCGTGCGGCTGGTCTGGTCGGCGCGGACGTTGTTGGCCTGTTCGGCGAGCGCGATGGCCTCCTCGAACTTGCGCTGGTTGCGCGCGTGCGCGGCCCTGTCGTTCAGCGCCAGGGCGTCGAGCCCGGGCGAGTGCGCCTGCGCCGCCAGCGGCGCGGCGGCGGCGAAATAGGCGTCGGCCTCGGCGAAGCGGCCGGCGTTGGAGGCGTTCATCGCCACGTTGAGATAGGCGTCCGCCCGATCGCCGGGCGCCATCTCGGTGGAGACGTCGGCCAGGTTGCTGAAGCGCGCCTCGGCCTCGCCGAAGCGCCACTGCTGGGCGTCGCGGTAGGCCGCCTCCTTTTGCTTGTCGACCGACAGCGCCCCGGACTGGGCGACCGCGTTCAGGCTGTCGATCTCGCCGGTGACGCCCGTCGCGCCCTGGTCGCTGATGGGGGCCGGCGGCCTGGCGCGCCCGGCCGCCACCTGCAGCCCGGTCGCCAGCACGTCGGCGACGCCGGAGAGGCCGTCCGCCGCGACGAAGGCCCCGCCGCGCGCGAGCTCATAGGCCACATAGCTCGAGCCCGCGGCGGGGGTCTTGCAGCGCACCAGGAAGGCGCCCGGCGACTTCGGCAGCGGCGCGCGGGTCGCCGCGTCGCAGACCGCGCGTCCAGCCAGGGCGGCGCGCCAGGCGGGCTCGGCCGCCGCGGCCTCGCCCTGGAAGGCGTAGATGTGGCCCAGCGTCTGGGTCCAGCCGCGGCAGCGGACCTGCCACGCGCGCCGCCCCGCGGCGGCGGCCAGCTTGTCGTCCCAGTCGCGGACCGCCTCGCAGACCGCGCCGCTGATGCTGCTGCGGCCGAGCGGGAAGTCGTCGCGCGGCGCAGCGGCGCGCGCGGCCGAGCCGGCGGCCAGCGAGAGCGCCGCCGCCAGGGCGAAAAGGAAGGCGCCAGGGCGCCGCGTGCCGCTCATTCCGGGTCGCGCCAGATTTCTTCGTTGGTGGCGCTGGCCACGGTCGGATCCTCGGTCACGCCGGCGTCCTGGCGGTCGAGGAGCTGCAGCCGGGCGATCCGGTCCGGCCCGATCCCCAGGTCCGGCGTGCCGCCGGAGGCCGTGCAGGCGCCCTGCTGCAGGATCACGCAGTTGTTCAGCCGGTAGTATTGCCTGGGCGTCACCCCGTCGCTGAGCGAGACAAGGTTGGAGAGCGCGACGTTCTCGTTCGCCAGCACCGTCGAGCCGTTGTTGATCGCGCCGTTCAGCTCGATGAAGTCCGGCGTCACCACGCCGGCGGCGCCCGGGCTGGTGCGGCCGAGCTGGAGGGAGTGGGTCAGGTAGATGCCCGTGCGGGTCAGCGAGCCCGTGGTGCTGGTGTCCTGCTGGGCGATCTTGCCCGCCCGCAGGGTGAGCGAGCCGGCGGTCAGCAGCACGGCCGGCCCATTGGGCCCTTGCGGCGCCACCATGGTCTTGACCAGGGCGGCGACGTCGGCGCCCCGGGCGGTGGCGAGCTTGTCGATGAAGCTCTGGTAGCCGATCAGGATGGCGTCGGTGGCGTTCAGCTCGACCGAGCCGAACGCCCGCACGCCTGCGAAGGTGCGGCCGCTGGTGGTGGTGGCGACGCCGATCGAGCCGCCCGTGTCGGCGATGATCCGGATGCTGCGCGGCGTCCAGTCGCCGATCAGGGCGTTCGGCGCGCCGATGCGGAAGAGGGCGGTGTTCGTCGCCCCGCTGGTGGGCGCCACGGCGCCGCTGATCAGCACGTCGGTCGAGCGGCCGGCGTAGAGCTCGAGCGCGCTGCGGATCCGGCTCACGTCCACGTTGAGCGTGCCGATGGTCAGGCCCGCGCCGCGGACGGCGGAGGCGCTGTTCCCGGCGAAGATCTGCACCTTGTCGGCGCTGATCCGGTTCAGCTGCGCGCTGGTCAGCACCATCGCCCCCGCCGGTGCGGTGATCCCGTCCCCGAGCGCCAGGCCGGCCGGGGTGACCGCTTCGATCCTGACGGTCGGCGCCTGCCAGTCGCCGCCGATCGCCAGCCTGGAGGTGCGGACGAAGATCAGCTTGCCCGTGGTGATCGCGGCCAGGGAGAGGGCGCCGGGAGTTTCGAAGCGGGCGTCGCCGTCGGCGCTGGTCGCCCCGGCCACCGAGATGTCGCCGCCGGCGCGGATGTCGAGGTTGCGGCCGGTGAGGTCGAAGGCGGTCGCCTGGGCGGAGGTTGCGGGGTCGCCGACGGCGCTGATCGCGCCGCTGGCCGCCAGCAGCCGGTCGGCCGCTCCGGACGCATCGGAACCGCCGCGGCTGGTGAGGTCGCCGGTCACGGAGACCCCCTGCGCCGCGCGGACGGCGACATCGTCGCCGGCGCTGGCGGAGCCAAGCTGGACCGATCCCGTGCGGGCCCGGAGCGCGACGTCGCCCGTGGCGCTGAGCGCCCCGCCGGTGACCGTCGAGCCGTCCAGCAGGACGTCCCGGCCCGCGTTCACCGAAGCAAGCTGCACCGAGCCGCCGGTCCCATCGGCGGTCTGGAAGCGCGCGTCGCCGGCCGCGTTGACGGCGCCGCTGACGACGATCGCGCCGGTCGTCGACCTCAGGTCGATGTTGGAGCCGGCGAGGTCGAAATTGCCGGCCATGCTGGTCGGGTCGAGGGCGAACAGCAGCTCGCCGACGCCGTTGGTCTCGGAGCCGCCGCGGCTGGTCAGGGCGCCGGCCTGGAGGTCGCCCTGGCCGCGCAGCACCAGGTCGTCGCCGGCCGAGGCGGAGGCGAGGTTCAGCCCCGCCTGGACCGAGCGCACCGCAAGGTCCGCGCCCGCGGAGAGGGCGCCGGTGGTCACCGCGCCGGCGGAGTCCACCAGCAGGTCGCGCCCGGCCGTGGCGCCGGCCAGGGTCGTCAGGCCGGCCGACTGGATGCGCAGGTCG
>JAQGIJ010000179.1 GCA_028291285.1 Phenylobacterium sp.
TTCCCCACGCGGATCAGGGTGATCTCCATGACCCGCACCACCGCCGCCAGCACCTTGTCGCGGCTGAGGCCGCGCCGGGCGAGGTCGGCCTCCACGCGCCGGCGCAGCTTGGGCAGCGCGCGGCCGAAGGCGATCACCCGCTCGTACTTGTGGCCATCGCGCACCTGCCGCCAGCGCTCGTGGTAGCGGTACTGCTTGCGGCCCTTGGCGTCGCGTCCGACAGCCTGGATGTGGCCCGCCGGCTTGGGGCTGATCCAGACGTCGGTCCAGGCCGGCGGGATGGCGAGCGCGCGGATGCGGTCGAGGGTCTTCTCGTCGGTGACCGGCGTGCCGTCGGGGCGGATGTAGTTGAACCCTGTGCCAGCCTTGCGCCGGCGGATCCCGGGATCGTGGTCGGAGACGTAGACCAGCCCGGCCGCCTCGGCGTGCTCCAGCACCTCGGGCGGGAGCGCGAGGTCGTCGGGCATGTCCTTCGGCATCGGCAAGGCGCTCCTCCAGCCCGGCTGGCAACGTGGTATGCGGGGGGCAGTTCCCGCTTGGGGCCGCCCGCCGGAGTGAAGTTGAACTACCGCCACGCCTTCCATGCCGGGAATTTCGCCGACCTGGTGAAGCACGCCGCCATCCTGCAGCTCCTGGCCGAGGCCGGGCATGATCCGGCGCCGCTCACCGTCATCGACACCCACGCCGGCCGCGGCCTCTACGACCTGGCCGGACCGGAGGCGCAGCGCTCGGGCGAGGCCCAGGCCGGCGTCGGGCGGCTGATGGCGGCGGCCGACGCGCCCGCCGCCTTCGCGCCCCTGGCCGCCGCCGTGTCGGCGCTGAACGGCTCAGGCGAGGTCACCCGCTATCCCGGCTCGCCCTGGCTGATCGCCAAGGCGCTCAGGCCCCAAGACCGCTACCTGGGCTGCGAGCTCCGCGACGAGGAGCACGCCGCTTTGCGCAAGGCGCTGCAGGGCATGCCCGGCGTGGAGACCCTCTGCGCCGACGGCTACGCCGTGGCCGCCGAACGCACGCCCGGCGCCGGCCGCGTGCTGGCGCTGATCGATCCGCCGTTCGAGCGCGCCGACGACTACGCCCAGGCGGTGCGAACCACGGCCGCGGTGCGGCGCAGGAACGCGGCCGCGCAGGTGCTGGTCTGGCTGCCGCTCAAGGACCTGGAGACGTTCGACGCCTTCCTCCGCGACCTGGAGGATGCGACGGACTCGCCGCTGCTGGTCGCCGAGACGCGCATGCGCCCCTTGACCGACCCGCTGCGCATGAACGGCTGCGCCGTGGTGCTGGCCGGCGGGCCGGGCGGCCTGGCCGCGGCCCTCGAGCCGGTCTGCCGCTGGACCGCCGAGACCCTGGGCGAGGACGGATCGGCGCGGGTCTACGTCGCATGATCGCCAAGCGCGCGCTCGACCTGGCCGCCGCGGGGGTCGGGCTCGTCCTGCTCTCGCCGGTGCTGCTCGCCCTGGCGCTCGCAGTGCGGCTGGAGAGCCCCGGCCCGGCGCTGCACTGGTCGCGCCGCGTCGGCCGCGACAACCTGATCTTCCGCATGCCGAAGTTCCGCACCATGCGGTTGGGGACGCCGGACGTGGCGACCCACCTGCTGACCGATGCCGACCAGTGGGTGACCCCACTCGGCCGCTTCCTGCGCCGCACCAGCCTCGACGAGCTGCCGCAGCTGTGGAGCGTGCTGGCCGGCGACATGAGCCTGGTGGGGCCCCGGCCGGCGCTCTTCAACCAGGACGACCTGGTGGCGCTGCGCACCCAATTTGGGGTCCACCGCCTGCGCCCCGGGCTTACCGGCTGGGCCCAGGTCAACGGCCGCGACGAGCTGCCGGTCCCGGAGAAGGTGAAGCTCGACACCGAATACCTCGAGCGCCGCTCGCTCGGGTTCGACCTGCGGATCCTGGCGGCGACTGCGCGCACCGCCGTATCCGGCCGCGGCGTAAGCCATTAGGATTGAGGGGGAACAGGAAGCGGGGGCCCACGCGTTCTTGGCCGAAGGGGACGACGTGGAGTCTGAGTCCGTGACCAGTGACGCCTACCCGGATCCGCAACCCGGCCCCCGCCGCGAGCCCGGCAAGGAGCCCTCGCGGACCGGCGAGCGCCGACCGCTGCAGCGCGCCGGCGCCTGGACGCGCGAGCACTGGCGGGCCACCCGCGATCGCCTCGGCCAGGCCCACATCAAGTCGCCGAGCCGCAAGGCGCTGACCTGGACCGGCGGCATCCTGGGGCTGCTGGTCATCGCCATCGCCATCCTGATCGCGGTCTGGGACTGGAACTGGTTCCGCGGGCCGGTCGCGCGCATGGCCTCCGCGCGCATGCACCGCGAGGTGACCATCGACGGCAACCTGCGGGTCCACCTGTTCTCCTGGCAGCCCAGCGCCACCGTGGACGGGGTGCACATCGCCAACCCGGCCTGGGCCGCCCGCGAGCACCTGGCCGACATCGGCCGCATCGCCATCCAGATCCGGCTGGTCCCGCTGCTCACGGGCCATGTCGACATGCGGCTCCTGGAGTTCGACCGCCCGACGGTGAAGCTCTATCGAGACGCGCAGGGCCGCGCGACCTGGGACTTCTCCGATGGCCGACCGACCCAGCCGCTGAAGCTGCCGCCGATCCGCGACTTCGTCATCAAGGAAGGCCACGTCACCTTGCAGGACGCCCAGCGGAAGCTGAAGTTCGTCGGCACCCTCAACGCCAGCGAGCAGATGGGGGCGACGAACCACGGCTTCGAGATGCGCGGACAGGGCAGCCTGAACACCCAGCCCTTCACCCTGACGGTCACGGGCGGGCCGCTGTTGAACATCGACCGCGCCAAGCCCTATCCGTTCAACGCGGATATCCGCGCCGGCCAGACCTATGTGACCGCCCGCGGGGCGGTGCCCAGGCCCTTCGACTTCGGCCAGTTCTACATGAACACCACGGCGCGCGGGCCGGACATGGCCGACCTCTACGGCATCACCGGCGTGGCCTTGCCGAACACCCCGCCCTACCAGCTGCACGGCCGGCTCTCCCGCGACGTGCACCTCTGGAAGATCGACGGTCTCGGCGGCCGGGTCGGCAGCTCCGACCTGACCGGGCGGATCTCGCTCAAGACCGGCGGCGCCCGGCCGTTCCTGACCGCCAACCTGCGCAGCAACAGCCTCGACTTCGCCGACCTCGGCGCCCTCTTCGGCGGCGCGCCCAAGGTGGGCAAGGTGGCCTCGCCCACCCAGGTCGCCACGGCCAAGGTGCTGCAGGCCCAGCAGCGCCTGCTGCCCGACGCGACCCTGCAGACCCAGCGCGTCCGCTCGGTCGACGCCGACGTCACCTACAAGGCGGTCTCGATCCACGACGCGCCGGTCGACCTGCGCTCGGGCTCGGCGCACGTGAAGCTCAATGCGGGCGTGCTCACGGCCGATCCGGTGGACTTCGAGCTGCCGCAGGGCCGCCTCGCCGGCCAGGTGCGGCTGGACGCGCGCAAGGCGACGCCCGTCACCGACATCGACCTGCGGCTCTCCAACGCCCGCCTCGAGCACCTCCTGCCGATCCACGTGGGCGGCGGGACACCGATCGCCGGCGCCTTCGTCGGCCGCGCCAAGCTGCACGGCGTCGGGGACTCCGTGCACAGGACCTTCGCCAACGCCAACGGCGAGGTGATGCTGGCCGTGCCCGGCGGCGAGATCCGCCAGTCCTTCGCCGAGCTGATGGGCGTCGACGTGGTGAAGGGCCTGGGCCTTCTGCTCTCGAAGAACCAGCAGAGCACGCCTGTCCGCTGCGGCGTCGCCCACTTCCAGGCCGTGAACGGGGTCTTCAACGCCGACCAGATCGTCTTCGACACCGGTCCCGTGCTGGTGACCGGCTCCGGCTCCATCAACATGGACACCGAGCGCCTGGACCTGAAGGTGCAGGGCCATCCGAAGAAGTTCCAACTGGTGCGGGTGAAGCTGCCGATCACCGCCCAGGGCACGCTGCTGCATCCCAAGCTCGGCGTGCAAACCGGCGCAGCGATGGCCCAGGGCGGCGCGGCGGCGGCGTTGGGGGTCTTCCTCTCGCCGCTGGCGGCCATCCTGCCGTTCATCGATCCGGGCCTGGCCAAGGACGCCAATTGCGCCGGCCTGATCGGCGAGGCCAAGGCTGCGGGCGCGCCGGTGAAGACCGCGCAGGCCGCCCCGCCGCGCGGGCGCCGCTGAGGTTGACGGCCAAGCCAGGCTCCCGGCAAAGTCCCGGCGAATTTCCACGGAAGGTGATTGGATGGCCATTCGGTTGGGCGCGCGCATCGCCGCGGCGCTGGTGATGGGCGCAGCGTTGAGCGGGGCGGCCTGGGCGCACGAGGACATGGGCAAGGTCCCCAACACGCCGGCCGGCAAGGCGGTGGCCGCGCGGCATGAGAACTTCAAGCAACAGGGCCGCGCCTTCAAAGCCATCCTCGACGAGCTCAAGAAGGACACGCCGGACAAGACGCTGATCGCCACCAACGCGCAGAAGATGAAGGCCCTGGCCGCCGACCTGCCCAAGTGGTTCCCGAGGGGCAGCGGGCCGGAATCTGGCGCCAAGACCGACGCCAAGCCGGAGATCTGGAAGGATCCCAACGGCTTCTCCGCCGCCGCCACGCGCCTGCAGCTGGAGACCTCCAAGCTCGACCAGTTCGCCGCCGCAGGCGACCTCGAGGCGGTGAAGACCCAGGTCAAGGCGACCGGCGGCACCTGCAAGAACTGCCACGACAAGTTCCGCGTCCCCGAAAAGCACTAGCATGTCTGCGAGCGCCGCCGGGCCGAGCGTCTGGGCCAGGCTCTGGGACGGGCCGACGCGGCTGGTCCATTGGGCGCTGGTGGTCCTGATCGGCTTCGCCTGGTGGGCGGGCGAGACCGGCCACATGGACTGGCA
>JAQGIJ010000184.1 GCA_028291285.1 Phenylobacterium sp.
GGGCAGGCGGTTGTTGCGCGCGACCTGCCGGGTGAGCGCGCCGAGCTCGGCCGGGCTGGGCGTGGGCAGCGTCAGGAAGCCCGCCTTCTCCAGCTGCCAGACGTAGGCGTTGGCGGCGGTGCAGGCGTGCTCGGCGGCCTTCTCCGGCGACAGGCTGGCCCGGCAGGCGCCGGGGTTCGGACCCGCATTGCTCTTGCCGTTGATCACATAGATCCGCCGCCCGTCGGGGCGCATCGCCACGCCGGTCGGATACCAGCCCGTCGGAATCAGGCCCACGACGGCTGAGCGGGGGGGCTTGGGCGCGTCGTCATCGTCGGCGCGCGGCCGCGGCGCGGCGCGGACGCCCGCGGCCGGCCCGTCCAGCTTCACCACCGCCACGGCGTTCTCTGCGCCGTTGCTGACCAGCAGGGTGCGCTCGTCGGGCGACAGCGCCAGCGCGTTTGAGCCCGCGCCGCCCAGCCGGCCCGCGGCGCCCAGCAGCGTCTGCGGCGCCGCGGTCGGGATCTGCTCGATGAGCCGCAGGGTGCGCGGATCGATCGCCGCCACCGCGTCGGTGTTGTCGAGCGCCGCATAGAGCCGCGTCCCCTTGCGGTTGGCGAGCAGGGCCACCGGCTGGCCGCGCGTCTTCAGCCGGCCGGCGACGCGCATTCCGTGGCTCCCGACCTCCAGGGCCAGGATCTCGCGATCCCGCTGGACGGCCACGAAGACGCGGGTGTCGGAGGTCCAGGCGACGGCGCGGGGGAAGGTCCCGCCCGGCCGGCCGCCGCCAGGGCGCAGGTCGAGCTCGCTCACGGCGCCGCTGGCCAGGTCGACGAGGCTGACGGAATCGTTCTGGTGGTTGGCGACCAGGAGCCGCCGTCCGTCGGGGCTGACCGCCAGGCCGGCGGCGTGCGGCTTGGCGGCCAGGCCGAGCCCCGCCGTGTGCCCGAGCGGGAAGCTGCGCGCCGCGGCGTAGCCGGTGGGTCCGGCGGCGAACTCCAGCACCCGGTCGTCGCCCCCGCCCGAGACGTAGAAGCGCTCGCCCCGCGGGTTCCAGGCGAGGCCCAGGTAGGTGTTCGCCACCCGCAGGACCTGCCGCTTGGCTGGCGCGGCGCCGGCGACGTCGTACACGAAGACGTATTCGCCGGACTGGCTGGGGATCGCCTGGCCGTCCGCGCCGTAGATGCGGTTGTAGCCGCTCGTCAGGATCAGCAGGGTGCGGCCGTTCGGCGAAAGCGCGACCGCGGCCGCCTGGCCGGCGAGGAACTCCGGCGCGTCCGGCAGCTCGGGGTTCAGGGTCTGGAAGAGCGCCCCCTTGGCCGCCGTTGGCGTGATGACCTGGCCGGTCGGCACAGCCTCCTGCCCGTACGCGGCCGCCCAAGCGGTCTGGGTCAGAATCAGGGCCGCGACAGCCGCGGCCACGCTGCCGATGCGCATGCCATTCCCCGTTGGTCCGCTGGCCATAGGCGGCTTATGCGACAGTCGTGCGTCGCCTGCGGGCCGCCATTGTCGCACGGCCGTCAAACAAGCTTGACCCCACTGTCACCGGCGACGGCTACCGAGCCGTCGGGGCGCTGGCGCCTCCAGACAAAAATCGGGGATCATCATGACGGCTCAATGGCTCGGCGGCGCGGCCGCCTGCGCGCTCCTCTGCACGTTCGCAAACACGGCGATGGCGGACGACGCGGCGGCGAGCACGGAGGAGCTGGTGGTCTACGGCCGCGGCGAAGCCCGCGCGGTGCAGTCGATCAACGCCCAGGAGATCGAGACCGCCGCCCCCGGCACCAGCCCGATCAAGATGGTCGAGAAGCTGCCCGGCGTGAACTTCCAGTCGGCGGACGCCTTCGGCGCCTACGAGTGGTCCACCCGCATCTCGATCCGCGGCTTCAACCAGAACCAGCTCGGCTTCACCCTGGACGGCGTGCCGCTCGGCGACATGACCTACGGCAACCTCAACGGCCTGCACATCAGCCGCGCGGTGATCTCGGAGAACCTCGGCTCGGTGCAGCTCGCGCAAGGGGCGGGCTCGCTGTCCACCGCCTCCAGCTCGAACCTGGGCGGCACGCTGGAATTCCTGTCGCGCGCCCCGGCCGACGCCTTCGGGGTCGACGTCCAGGGCACGGCCGGCTCCGACAACATGTACCGCGGCTTCGTGCGGCTGGACACCGGCCTGCTGCCGAGCGGCGGCAAGGCCTATCTCAGCTTCGCCGACCAGAAGACCGACAAGTGGAAGGGCTCGGGCGTGCAGAAGCAGCTGCAGGCGAACGTCAAGTTCGTCCAGCCGCTCGGTCCGGCGACGCTCACCGCCTACTACGACTGGTCGCAGCGGCGCGAGAACGACTACCAGGACATGTCGATGGAGATGATCAATCGACTGGGCTGGAACTGGGACAACGTCTCCAACAACTACGCCCTCGCCAACCAGATCGCCAACACCGCGCTCGCCGGCTATGTGCGCAACGGCGGCGCCGTCTCGGGCGATCCGGCCTTCTGCGTCTCGGACCCGGGCACGGGGACGAACGCCTATCCGGCGCCGGTGCGCTGCAACGACGACGCCTACTACGACGCTGGCGGCTTGCGGAACGACAACCTCTGGTACGTCAACGTCAAGTCGCCGGTCGGCGAGCGGGTGAAGCTCTCGGGCACGGTCTACAACCACATGAACAGGGGGCAGGGCAGCTGGTTCGCGCCGCTGAACCCCAGCCCGAACTTCGGCGTGCCGGGCGCGACCACGGCAAACTCCTCGATCTCGTTCCGCACGACCGAATACGCAGATCAATCGCACGGGCGTGCTGGGGGATATCGAGCTCGACCTGGGATCGCATGCCCTGCACGCCGGCGGCTGGTATGAGGACAACGGCTTCACCCAGGCGCGGCGCTACTATGCGCTCGACCAGGCGGCGCCGAACCGCAATGCGCTCGACTTCCAGTCCGGGCCCTACAAGACCCGCTGGGACTACGCCTTCAAGACCAAGACCACGATGTTCTACGTGGAGGACGTCTGGAAGGTGACGCCGGACCTGAAGCTCGACTTCGGCTTCAAGTCGCTGAAGGTGACGAATCGCGCCGACTTCGTGGGCGGCTACGGGCCGCTGGTGAACAGCGGCAGCATCGAGGCCAAGGACAGCTTCCTGCCCCAGGCGGGCTTCGCCTGGTCGCTGAGCGAGGCGGGCGAGGTGTTCGGCGACTATTCGGAGAACATGCGCGCCTTCCAATCGGCGGCGACCTCGGGGCCGTTCTCGACCACCCAGGCCGGCTTCGACGCCATCCGCTCAACTCTGAAGCCGGAGACCTCGAAGACCGTCGAGCTCGGCTACCGCTTCCACCTGCAGGCGCTGCAGGGCTCGATCGCGGCCTACTACGTGAAGTTCTCGAACCGGCTGCTGGCCACCTCCGTCGGGGCCGGCGTGGCCGGCAATCCCAGCGTGCTCTCCAACGTGGGCAGCGTGACCACCAAGGGCCTCGAGGCCGCGGCGACCTGGTCGATCACGCCGGAGGTCTCCCTGTTCGGCTCCTACGCCTACAACCTCTCGAAATACGACGACGACGTGTTCGACGGCGCCGGCGCCCTGGTCGCCCGAACGGCCGGCAAGACCGTGGTCGACACGCCCAAGACGCTCGCCAACCTCCAGCTCTCCTATGGCCACGACGGCTGGTTCGGGTCTCTGGGCGCGCACTACACCGGCAAGCGCTTCTACACCTACACCAACGATCAGAGCGTCCCGGGCTATGTGGTCGCCGACCTGACGCTCGGCTACCGCTTTGCGGGCGACGGCTGGTCCAAGGGTCTGGAAGTCCAGGTCAACGTCGACAACCTGCTGGACAAGAAATACGTCGCGACGGTCGGCTCCAACGGCTTCACCAACTCCGGCGACAGCCAGACGCTCCTGGCCGGCGCGCCGCGCCAGGCCTTCGTCACCGTGCGCAAGGCGTTCTGATCCCAGACACCGCGCCGGCCGGCTACTTCGGCTCGGGGGTTCCCGATCGCGCCTGGGCGACGCTCTGCGAGACGCGCTCACGCGCGTTGGCGTCGAAGTTGTCGAGGAAGGCCTCGGAGAAGAGGCCGGCCTTCTGCACGTCGAACTTCCGGTTCACCATCAGGTCCAGCATCACCACCTGCTGCGCCTGGACCCGGTCGCCGGAGCAGGACATCACCGC
>JAQGIJ010000615.1 GCA_028291285.1 Phenylobacterium sp.
CGAACGCCGTTCGTCCGGATGGACGACTACAACCGGGTGGACGAGGCCAAGGTCAGGGCCGAGGTCATGCGGTTCGCCCCCAGCATTGTCGGGCCCGGCAGGGTCAAGACCGCGGTCATCACCAAACAGGTGTCGCAAAAGATGCTGGCCGCGCCCGCGACGGGCCAGGTCAGGCCCCGTGAAATGGTCCCCTAACCGGCACGGTTGCGCCTGCTGCCTAGTTGCGGCACGCTCCGTCCTCTTTCCGCCCTCCGCGCCCGAAGACCGGCAATGGGACGGAGAACCAAAAGACCGGTCAACGGTCTGCTTGCCGGGGGATTTCGGCGCGAAATAGGGTCTAGATAGAGGAACGTTGCATGGGTCTGTTATTGGTCATCGCCGCCGGATTACTGGCGGTGCTTTATGGCGTGGTGCAGACGGGGGCCCTGATGAAGGCGTCTCCCGGCAACGCGAAGATGCAGGAGATCGCCGCGGCGATCCAGGAAGGGGCCCAGGCCTACCTGCGGCGGCAATATCTCACCATCGGCATCGTCGGGGTCGTGATCCTGGCGGTGGTCTTCTTCCTCATTTCGCCGCTGGCCGCCCTCGGCTTCCTGGTCGGGGCGCTGTTGTCCGGCGCTGCCGGCTTCATCGGCATGCTGATCTCGGTGCGCGCCAACGTGCGGACGGCGCAGGCCGCTTCGGAGAGCCTGGACAAGGGCCTGGCCCTGGCCTTCAGTTCGGGCGCCATCACCGGCATGCTGGTGGCCGGCCTCGCCCTGTTCGGGGTGGCCGGCTACTACTATGTGCTGACCCAGCTGTTCGGCCTCAACCCGACCGACCGTGAAGTGATCGACGCCCTGGTGGCCCTGGGTTTCGGCGCCTCGCTGATCTCGATCTTCGCCCGCCTCGGCGGCGGCATCTTCACCAAGGGCGCCGACGTCGGCGGCGATCTGGTCGGCAAGGTCGAAGCCGGCATCCCCGAGGACGACCCCCGCAACGCCGCCACCATCGCCGACAACGTGGGCGACAACGTGGGCGACTGCGCGGGCATGGCCGCGGACCTGTTCGAGACCTATGCGGTGACCACCGTGGCCACCATGGTGCTGGCTGCCATCTTCTTCCGCGGCACCGACTACGTCGGTTCGATGATGCTCCTGCCGCTGGCCATCTGCGGCATCTGCATCCCGACCTCGATCGTCGGCTCCTTCTTCGTCAGGCTCGGCAAGAGCCGCAACATCATGGCGGCCCTGTACCAGGGGCTGATCGTGACCGGGCTGCTGTCGGTGGTCGGCGTCTGGTTCGTGATCAACCGGCTGGTGCCGGCCCCGATCGACATCCAGGGCAAGCTGGTCAGCCCCGGCGCCCTGATCGGCTGCGGCCTGACGGGCTTGGCGGTGACCGCCCTGATCGTGGTGATCACCGAATACTACACCGGAACCAACTTCCGCCCGGTCAGGTCGGTGGCCCGCGCCTCGGTCTCGGGCCACGGCACCAACGTCATCCAGGGGCTGGCGGTCTCGCTGGAATCCACTGCCCTGCCATCGCTGGTGATCATCGTCGCCATCGTCGTCACCTTCCAGCTCGCCGGCCTGTTCGGCGTGGCCATCGCCACCACCACCATGCTGGCCCTGGCCGGCTTCGTCGTGGCGCTGGACGCCTTCGGACCGGTCACCGACAACGCCGGCGGCATTGCCGAGATGGCGGGCCTGCCGCACGAGGTGCGCATCTCCACCGACGCCCTGGACGCGGTCGGCAACACCACCAAGGCGGTCACCAAGGGCTACGCCATCGGCTCGGCGGGCCTCGGCGCCCTGGTCCTGTTCGCCGCCTACACCCAGGACCTCAAGTTCTTCTCGGCCAACGCCGATCAGTTCCCCTTCTTCGCCGGCATGGGCGCGGTCACCTTCGACCTGTCCAATCCGTACGTGGTGGTGGGCCTGTTCTTCGGCGGCCTGTTGCCCTTCCTGTTCGGCGGCATGGCGATGACCGCCGTGGGCCGGGCGGCGGGCTCGGTGGTGGAGGAGGTCCGGCGGCAGTTCCGCGAGATGCCCGGCATCATGACCTACGAGGTCAAGCCGGACTATGCGCGGGCGGTCGACATCCTGACCAAGGCGGCCATCCGCGAGATGATCGTGCCCTCGCTGCTGCCGGTGCTGTCGCCCATCGTCCTGTTCTTCGTGATCTTCGGCGTGGCGGGCAAGGTCGAGGCCTTCTCGTCCCTGGGGGCGATGCTGATGGGCGTGATCGTGACCGGCCTGTTCGTGGCCATCTCGATGACCTCGGGCGGCGGCGCCTGGGACAACGCCAAGAAGCTGATCGAAGAGGGCCACTTCGGCGGCAAGGGCTCCGACGCGCACAAGGCGGCGGTGACCGGCGACACTGTCGGCGATCCCTACAAGGACACGGCGGGACCCGCTGTGAACCCGATGATCAAGATCACGAACATCGTAGCCCTGCTGCTGCTGGCGGTGCTGGCCCACGGCGTGATCCACTGATCCACGGCCAGAGCTGAAAACGACGACGCCCCGGAGAGCGATCTCCGGGGCGCTTTTCGTTTGTCCGCGAACGACACGAACCGAAGTCTCCCGGGTCCCGCCTTCGCGGGAACGACCGGAGGAGGGCTGCGCCTAGCGGCGGTCGCCGGGGCGGCTGCCGGGGACGCCGGAGTCCTGGTCGTTCGGCAGCATGGTGCCGCGGCCGACGGTGCCCAGGATCTGTTCCAGCACGGTCAGCTCGCGGCCGCGGGTCGGCGTCTCACGGCCGTTGTAGGCGATCACCCGGCCGTCCTTCAGCGTGTAGTTGTCCACGCTGGTGACCACCTCGCTCTCCTTGTCGAAGGCGATGGCGGTGACGTTGCGCGACACCACCTGCGGGCGGCGGAAGGCCACGCGGGCCTTCACCTGATTCATGTAGAACCAGAGGTTGGGATCGAAGGTCGAGGTGGCCGAGGGCGTGCCCAGCTTTCCGCGCACGGTGGACTTGGTGTCGGCGCCCACCTTCACGTCCTTGCGCGGATCGGCGTCGATGGCCTGGAAGCCGGAATAGCTGGTGATCGGCGAGCACGCGGCCGTGGCCAGAAGGGCCGTGGCGGCGACGGCGATGAGGGCGCGGCGAAACATGTGCGGATATAAGGCCCTTGCTGGCTTCGAGGGCTTTGACCTATCGCTCGTCGCCCCTTAGTTCAATGCCGCCTTTAGTCCGGCGTCCGGGCGAAATCGAGGCCGCGATGCTCAACCACCTGTTTCGTCCCAGTCCCGCGCGCGATGTCGGCCGAGCGCTCTACGCCGGCGCGGTGGAGCAGTCCCGCGCGCCGGCCCTCTACGCCGCGCTTGGCGCGCCGGACACGGTCGAAGGCCGGTTCGAGATCTACACCCTTCATGTCGTCCTGCTGCTCGACCGGCTGAACGCGCCGGTTCCGCAGGCGAAGGAGGTCTCCCAGGCGCTGTTCGACACCTATGTGAAGGCGCTCGACCACGCCCTGCGCGAGATGGGGGTGGGCGACCTTTCGGTGGGCAAGAAGATGCGCAAGCTGGGCGAGGCCTTCTTCGGCCGGGTGAAGTCCTATCACGCCGCCTTCGCCGCGCTGCCGGAGGTCCAGCCGCTGCGCGACCTCTTGACGCGGACGGTCTACGACGCCGGCGACCCGGCGAAGGCGCCGGCGCTGGCGGCCTATGTCACGGCCCAGCGGGCCCATCTCGCCGGCCAGCCCATCGAGGGCGTCCTCGCGGGGCGGGTGGACTGGAGCGCGCCATGAGCGGCGAGTGGAACCGGCCGATCCGGCTGCACGAGCTCGCCCGCGGGCCGCTGAAGCTGCATCTCGAGGCCGACGCGGCCGAGCGCGCGCGCATCGCCGGCGAGCTCGGTCTGGAGAGCCTGCCGGCGCTGTCGGCCGACCTCACCGTCCGCCCCTGGCTCGACGGCGCGGAGATCACCGGCCGCTTCAGGGCGGTGGTGGAGCAGGTCTGCTCGGTCTCGCTCGAGGCCTTCGAGCAGCCGCTGGACGGCGAGATCGAGGTCCGCACCGTGCCGGCCGACAGCCAGAGCGCCCCGGCCGAGCCCGGGCCTGAAGTCGAGCTCGACCTCGACGCGCCGGATCCGCCCGACGTGCTCGCCGGCGACGCCATCGACCTGGCGGCCTATGTCGTCGAGCACCTGGCGCTGGAGATCGATCCCTTCCCGCGCAAGCCCGGCGCGGAATTCGAGTACGCGCCTCCGGCGGACGCGGAGTCGCCGTTCGCCGTGCTGAAGAAGCTGAAAGGGCCAAAGCCTTGAGCCGCCGCAGTTTCCTTCCATCGGCGGGCGTCGTATTTTCCGGATCGATTCCCCCGCGGCGCGTCATCGCCGCTTCGGCCGCTGCATTGAGCGCGGATTAACTGTAAGCACCGGTATCGCGGGCTCGGGGCCCGATGCGCCGGCGCCGAAGGACCAAAAGGCCGTCTTTGACCGAACCTCTGGTGATCTCGATCGACGCCATGGGCGGAGACCACGGACCGTCCGTGGTGATCCCGGCCGTGGCGCACGCCTTGGCCGGGCTGCCGCGCAGCGTCCGCTTCCTGCTGCACGGTGACGAGGCGGCGCTCGCCCCTGAGCTCGCCCGCTGCAGGGGCCTGGCCGGCCGCGCCGAGGTGCGCCACGCCGAGCGCGTGATCGCCAATGACGAAAAGCCCGCCCAGGCGCTTCGCCGCGGCAAGGGCACCTCCATGTGGAATGCGGTGGAGAGCATCCGCGAGGGCGCGGCCACGGCGGCGCTGTCGGCCGGCAACACCGGCGCCCTGATGGCCATCTCCAAGCTGCTCCTGCGGATGTGCGCGGACCTCGATCGGCCGGCGCTGGTGGCCACCATGCCCACGCCGCGGGGCTTCACCACCTTCCTCGACGTGGGCGCCAACGTCGATTGCGACGCCGAGCGGCTGATCGAGTTCGCCATCATGGGCGAGGCCTTCCACCGCGCCGCCCACGGCGTGCCCCACCCGACGGTGGGCCTGCTCAACGTTGGCTCCGAGGAGATGAAGGGCCACGAGGAGGTGCGCGAGGCGAACCGCATCCTGCGCGAGGACGGCTACAACCTGAACTACCGGGGCTTCGTCGAGGGCGACGACCTGACCGGCGGGGCGGTCGACGTGGTGGTCACCGACGGCTTCACCGGCAACGTGGCCCTGAAGGCCATGGAGGGTGCGGCGCGGTTCATCACCAACGAGCTTCGCAGCGCGCTCACCTCCAGCCTCACCGGCACGCTCGGCGCGGCCTTGGCGCGGCCGGCTCTGCGCAAGTTCCGCGACCGGCTGAGCCCGCCGCCCGCCGCGCCGCTGCTGGGCCTGAACGGCATGGTGCTGAAGTGCCACGGCAGCTCGAACGAGGCGGAATTCGCCCACGCCGTGCGGGTGGCCGTGGATCTGGCCCGCAGCGACTTCGCCGCCGAGATCGAACGGAATATGCGCCGGCGGCCCGTCGCCGCCGTGGTCGAGCCGGGCGCGAGCGCGGCCGAGGGAGGCGTCTGAGTGTCCAAGGTGCTGCGTAGCGTCGTGACGGGCGTGGGGAGCTACCTCCCCGAGCTGGTGGTCACCAACGACGACCTCGCCAAGGTGGTCGAGACCACCGACGCGTGGATCACGGAGCGCACCGGGATCCGCCAGCGCCATCGCGCGGCGCCCGACCAACCGGTCTCCGACCTCGCCACGGCCGCGGCGCGCCGGGCGCTCGCGGCCGCCGGCCGCACGCCGGCGGATGTCGACCTGATCGTCGTGGCCACCACCACGCCCGACCTGACCTTCCCGGCCACCGCCACCATCGTCCAGCGCAAGCTGGGCTGTCCCGTCGCGCCGGCCTTCGACATCCAGGCGGTCTGCTCCGGCTTCGTCTATGCGCTCTCGGTCGCCGACGGCTTCGTCGCGCGCAACCGCTCGAAATGCGCCCTGGTGATCGGCGCCGAGGAGATGACCCGGCTGATGGACTGGACCGACCGGGGCACCTGCGTCCTGTTCGGCGACGGCGCCGGCGCGGTCGTGCTGGAGACCGGGGAAGGGCAGGGGGGCGTCGACGACCGCGGGCTGCTGGGCTTCGCCCTGATGGCCGACGGGACCAAGCAGGACCTGCTGTTCGTCGACGGCGGCGTCTCCTCCACCGGCGAGATCGGCCATCTGCGGATGCAGGGCAACCAGGTGTTCCGCCACGCCGTGGTCAACATCTCCGAGGCGATCACGGCGGCGGCCGCCGATGCGGGGGTGCAGGTGGCCGACGTCGACTGGTTCATCCCGCACCAAGCCAACCTGCGCATCCTCGAGGGCGTCGCCCGGCGACTGGGCATCGAGGCGCAGAAGGTGATCACGACGGTGTCGGAGCATGCCAACACCTCGGCGGCGTCGATTCCGCTGGCGCTGGACGCGGCGGTGCGCGACGGACGCATCAAGAAGGGCGATCTGCTCCTGCTGGAAGCCATGGGAGGCGGCCTGACCTGGGGCGCCTGCGTGGTGCGCTTCTAGGGTGCGTTCACCGCTCTTCCGAAACTTAGCCTTGAAGTCTTTGACCTGATGGGACAATCAAGGGACATGAACAGCATCGCTGCGGAAAACGGGCAGAGGATGAAGGGCGCCACGGTGACCCGGGCCGATCTTTGCGAGGCGGTCCACGAGGAGGTTGGCCTGACCCGCCAGGATTGCGGCGAGCTCGTGGAGCGCGTCCTGGAGCTCATGGCCCTGGCCCTCGAGCACGGCGAGCAGGTCAAGCTCTCCGGCTTCGGCGTCTTCCAGGTCCGCGCCAAGAACGCCCGCATGGGGCGCAACCCCAAGACCGGCGAGCCGGCGGCGATCGATCCCCGACGGGTGATCGGCTTCCGCGCCTCCCAGGTGATGAAGGCGCGGGTCGACCGCGCCCTCTCGCGGTGAGGATCCGCTAGCCGCCGTGTCCAAGGGCCCCGAAGCCTTTCGGACCATTTCCGAGGCGGCGGAAGAGCTGAACGTACCGCAGCACGTGCTGCGGTTCTGGGAAACCAAGTTCGCCTTTATCCGGCCCATGAAGCGAGCGGGCGGTCGCCGCTTCTACCGGCCGCACGACATCGCCGTGCTCAACGGCGTGCGCCGCCTGCTGCACGACGAGGGCTACACCATCAAGGGCGTCCAGCGCCTGCACCGCGAGCAGGGCGTCGCCCGGCTGGTGGCGGCCGGCCAGGGCGAGCCCGCGCCGCCGGAAGCCGGGCTCACCGACCTCCTCCCCGCCGACGTCGACGAGGCGGCCCGCGTCCGGTTAGGCGCGGCGCTGGCCGACCTTGAAGCCGCCAAGACGCGACTGGACACCTTGCTGAGGCGGTGAGACCTCAAGCCCCTGGCGCAGCCTTCCAGCCCCAGCGGTTAGGGCGTGATCACGATGGTCACGCTCATGGTGCTCTGCAGATTGTTGTTGGCGCCGGTGTTCATCATGATGTTGCCGATGCCGCCGAAGCCGGAGAGGGCGCTGTCCTGCAGGCTG
>JAQGIJ010000234.1 GCA_028291285.1 Phenylobacterium sp.
TCGCGTCGGCGGCGCCTACCGCGGCATGATCCGCTCGGAGGCGCATGGCGACGACTGGTTCGGCGGCGTCTATCGCGAGATCGAGCCGAACCGCCGGCTGGTCTTCACCTTCGCCTGGAACAATACCGGCCCGTCGGCCGGCGTCGAGACCCTCGTCTCCATCACATTCGAAGAACGCGGCGGAAGGAACGTCCAGACCTTCCACCAGACGCCTATCACGAGCGTGGAGCGGCGGGACGGTCACCGGAAGGGTTGGAGCCAGTCCTTCGACAAGGCCCAGGTCTACGCAGAACGCATCGCAAAGGAGCAAACCGCATGATCACCATCTCAGCCTTCCGTTGGGTCCCGCCCTTCGCCCAGGGGCAGGTCCGCGATCTGCGCGCCCGCTGGGCGCTGGAGGAAGCCGGCCTCCCCTACAAGACCCGCCTCCTCGCCCAGGGCGACCAGGACACGCCCGAGTACCGCGCGCTTCAGCCCTTCGGCCAGGTTCCAATTCTGGAAGAGGACGGCGACGTGATCTTCGAGAGCGGCGCCATCGTGCTGCACATCGGAGAGCGTTCCGAGACCCTGCTGCCCAAAGAGCCCGTCGCCCGCGCTCGCGCCGTCCAGTGGCTGATCGCTGCGCTGAACTCCATCGAGCCGCACGTCGTGAACGTCGCCGTGCTCGACGCCTTCTACGGCGACCAGGAGTGGGCCAGGTTGCGCAAGCCAAGCGCGACGGCCTTCGCGCATCACCGCCTGGGCTCGCTCGCCAAGGCGCTGGGCGACAAGCCCTACCTCGACGGCGACCGGTTCACCGCCGGCGACCTGATGATGGCCACCATCCTGCGCAGCATGCCCGAGCTGCTGATCGAGCCAAGGCTCGTGGCCTATCTCGAGCGCTGCACCGCGCGGCCGGCGTTCAAGCGCGCCCTCGACGCGCAGCTGGGCGACTTCCGCCAGGCCGCCTAAAGGCTTGCGCGCTCCGTCGTCCAGCGCCTATCGAGCGGCCTGGACGACGGAGCCCTGCCGATGCCGATGGCTATACAAGATCTGGAAGCCGCCCTGCGCGAGGGCTTCCCCGACGCCCAGATCAGCGTCGACGACCTCGCCGGCGACGGCGATCACTACAAGGCCCGCATTGTCTCCGACGCCTTCAAGGGGCTGCCGCGGGTACGCCAGCACCAGCTGGTCTACGCCGCCCTGAAGGGAAAGATGGGCGGCGAGTTGCATGCCCTGGCGCTGGAGACCTCCGCGCCCGCCTGAAAGCGTCGTCTCGACGCGCTTGACCCGAGGGGTCGCGCTTCCTAGCTCTTGCCTTGAGTATTTCCGCCGAAAGGGCGCCCCATGACCGACGCTGCGACCGCCAACCCCGTCCACGACTTCATCGCCCAGGCGGTGAGCGCGAACCCGGTGGTGCTGTTCATGAAGGGTGATCCGGACCAGCCGCGCTGCGGGTTTTCGGCCACCATCGTGCAGATCCTCGACCACCTGGGCGTGGAGTACGCCGGCGTGGACGTGCTGCAGAGCGAGCCCCTGCGTGAAGGCATCAAGAGCTTCTCCGACTGGCCGACCATCCCGCAGCTCTATGTGAAGGGCGAGTTCGTCGGCGGCGCCGACATCGTGCGCGAGATGTTCCAGTCGGGCGAGCTGAAGGCCTTCCTCGAAAGCCAGGGCGTGCTCGCCCAATAGCCGGTCACCCCGGCGGGCGAGGACAGTCCGTGGGCCGTCTCCTCGAGCCGCCCGCCGGCCGCCAGGTGTTCGAGCGGGTCTTCGAGCCCGAGCCGATCCACATCGACGAGAACGGCCACGTGAACAACGTGGTCTACCTGGCCTGGGCTCAGGACCTCGCCATCGCCCACTGGACGGCGCGCGCCCCGTCCGAGGACCAGGACCGCTGGGCCTGGGTCGTGCTGCGCCACGAGGTCGACTACCGCCGCCCCCTGAAGCTCGGCGAGGCCGCCTGCGGCCGCACCTGGGTGGCCGATGCGCCGGAGGGGCCGCGCTTCGATCGCCTGGTCCGCATCGACGCCTCGGACGGCGCCATGTGCGCCCAGGTCCGCACCGTCTGGTGCCTGGTCGATCCCGCCAGCGGCCGGCCGCAGCGGGTGCCGGACCGGATGCTGGAAATGTTCAGCTGACGGGGCTCCTCCCTCCCCCGCTGCGCAGGGGTGGCAGGAGGCAAAACGAGAAAAGGCCCCGGAGCGATCCGGGGCCTTTCGCGTGTGGGCCGGTCGTTGGCCCGCTTAGGACGCGTAGAATTCGACGACCAGGTTCGGCTCCATCTTCACCGGATAGGGCACTTCGGCCAGCTCCGGCGCGCGGACGAAGGTGGCGCTCATGCCCTTCGCGTCCACGGTGATGTAGTCGGGCGTGTCGCGTTCCGGCGACTGCAGCGCCTCCAACACCAGGGCCATGTTGCGCGAGCGTTCGCGCACCGAGACCACGTCGCCCGCCTTCACGCGATAGGACGGGATGTTCACCCGCTTGCCGTTCACCAGCACGTGTCCGTGGTTGACGAACTGGCGCGCCGCGAAGGGGGTCGGCACGAACTTGGAGCGGTAGACGATGGCGTCCAGGCGCGATTCCAGCAGCGCGATCAGGTTCTCGGAGGTGTTGCCCTTGCGGCGGGCGGCCTCCTGGTAGATGCGGCTGAACTGCTTCTCGGTGAGGTTGCCGTAGTAGCCCTTCAGCTTCTGCTTGGCGCGCTGCTGCAGGCCGAAGTCGGAGTTCTTTTGCTTGCGGCGCTGGCCATGCTGGCCGGGGCCGTAGGCGCGCGAGTTGATGGGGGACTTCGGGCGACCCCAGATGTTTTCGCCCATCCGGCGGTCGAGCTTGTACTTGGCGCTATGGCGCTTGGACATGAGTTCACTCGTCTTCGACGCGGGCCGGCGCTTCTCCTGGTGAGAGGCGCGATCGCAACGGCGGCTTCCGCATCAACCCGTCATAGATATCCGGCCACGCGGGCAGACCCGGCGGCGGAAGGGCGCGTATATGCTGGCAGGCTGCTGGCGAGTCAAGCCGTTGGCGCGCGCGTCCCCTGGAACAGGCGCCATTGCCAGCGCGTCCCGTGCGGCTCCAGCACGCCGGCCAGGCGGTAGGGCGTGCGGCTTTCCTGACCGTCCTCGCCCTTGGCGACGAGGTTGCCCTCGGCGTGCAGCCAGGCCACGTCGCCGCGCACCGAGACGTCCACCTCCCGCCAGCTGAAGGCGAGGGTCTGGGGCCTTGCGAAGAGATGGGTGAAGAAGGTCTCCAGCTCGCCGCGGCCGCGGGCGCGCTCGCCCGCGGCGGAGCCCACCAGCAGGGTGTCGGCCGAGGGCGAGAACTCGTCGAGGATCGACATGTCGCGCCGGCTCAGGAGCCCGTTCAGCCGGATCAGCGCCAGGCGCACGCCCC
>JAQGIJ010000305.1 GCA_028291285.1 Phenylobacterium sp.
TGATCTCGGCGAAGTCGTTGGTGTAGGTCCCCGCCTGCACCTGAAGCAAATCGCCGTCATGCGACGCCGCGACCGCCGCGGAGATCGTTGCGTACTGCTGGCCCTGGCCGACTGTGAGCGTTGCCACGATTGTTTCCTTGCTGTTTCAGCGTGCCCCTTGTGGCGCGAGACACAGTGAGAATTGGGCAGGGATGCGGCGAGCTTCCGGCGGCTTTGGACAAATAGGCGAGGCATTTGGACGCACCCCGCAGGAATTCGCCGGAAATTCAGGGGCGCGAACGAGAAGACTGGCCGCTCTGGTTGAGAACGCTTCGCCGCAATACCCACTTAACCTAAAGCAAGTCCTCCCGCGACCAGGCGATTGTTCGCCTGTGAGGGGAATTTCTCTGGCCGAGCTTCTACATAGATCTTGGCGAGGTTCTGCCGCTAGCGGGAAAGGTGCAGGTTGACGATCTGCTCGGCGATGCCGGTGAAGGCCGCGTCCATGCCGGCCGCGTTGGCCACGTCGTAGTAGTGATCGGCCGCGGTCGCGCATCCTTGCAGCGTCGCGGTGTGCTCCGGCGCCACCATCACCGCGATGGCGAAGATCTCGACCCCGGCCGCCTTCATGTTCTGGCAGAGGAGCGTGAGCCGCGAGTCCATCGCCGCGGTGCGCAGGGCGTCGCTGCCGCCGGTCAGCCGCGCGCCGTTGGTCTGCCAGATGCGTCCCTGCCAGATGAAGCCGGCGCCGGAGTAGAGGGAGTCGTTGACGGTCGGGAACGAGGTGAACTGGTTGTAGCCGTCGGTCATCAGCACGACGATCTTCTTGTACTTCGCGTCCCCGTACGGCGCGCCATCCGCGAAGGGCGCGTTGGGCGAAAGCGTGTGCCAGGCCCAGACCAGCCCCATTGGAATGTTGGTGTCGCCGACGGCGGTCATGCTGGCGATGTCGCTCTTCAGCGCGGCGTAGTCGGTGGTCAGCCGGCGCATCGTCTGCAGGCTGCAGTAGGCGTTCGGCCCGTGGTTCGTGTCGAGCCCGCCCGTCTTGACGTACTTGCCCGTGTAGCGCTCGCGCACTAGCCAGCTGGGGTCCTGGGTCACGTCCGGCAGGTAGTTGTTCCGCGTGTTGCCGATGTCCGGCTCGTCCGGCGCGAAGTAGGGGGTGAACAGGCTGGCCGCATCGCCGTTCGACGGCGGCGTGTCCTGGACGTCGTAGGGCGCCCGGCGGCTTTCGAGGCATCCCCCCCAGGGCGTGCCGAGCGCATGGAAGAGGTCGAAGCGCCCAATGTTGTTCTTGTCGAAGATCTCGTCGTTGATCGGTGCGTGACCCTTGGCGTCGATCCACGAGGCGGATCGGTAGCTGGCGTCCACGCGCACGGTCTGTCCGAACGGCACGAGCGAGATGCGCACCGCGTTCGGGTCTGCGCTGCGCTGGGCGGCGGCGCTGAGAGTGTCCACGAACCCGGCGGCGGCGGCGCGAAGCGCCTGGATCTTGCCGGACAGCGCCATCGATCCGGTGTTGTCGAGGGCGAGCGCGATCTCGAGGTGGATGTCCGAGCGGGCCACCTCGGCGTGGGCGCTCACCGTCAGCGGATGACCCATGACCGCTTCGGCCAGGACGGTGTCCACGGTTGCGCTCGCATCGGCCAGGACCGCGCCCCGGGCGCCGAGGACGAACGCGCCCGGCCCGCTGAGCGTCAGCGCCGGCGCCGGTCCGAGGTTGCGCACCAGGACGCGCGATCCGGTGTCCTGCAGCAGTTGCAGGTCCGTCGCCGTGGCGCGCGAGGCCGCCAGGGCCGCGGCGTCGAGGGCGTCCTGCAACTGCGCCTTCGCAGAGAGGCCGCGCTGCAGGTCCAGCGCGCCGATCGTCGCCAGGCTCAACGGCAGCAGCGACAGCGCCAGCAGCACCGCTGCAGCCCCGCGCTCGTCCCGCCGGAACCGACGGAGGCGAGATTTGATCCAAGACATGAAGTGCGCCCCACCATGCGTCAAATGATCAGGCCGCGACCTGCGGCCACGGCCAAGATTAAGGCCGGTCGAAGCCGCGACATCTGCGTCAAATGCTAGTCCGGCCATGTAGAGAACCGCTTCGGAGGGCATGGTGATGAGAAGAGCCCGGTTCCGTCAGGATGAGCGGGGCGCGACCCTGGTGGAATTCGCGCTGATCGCACCCCTGCTGCTCGGCGTCATGCTCGCGGCTTTGCAGGTCGGCGTCCTGGAGATGGTCTCGAGCAACTTCAACAACGCCGTCGTGGTCGCCGCGCGGCGCATACGCACCGGCCAGAGCGATGGCGCGCAGACCGCCGCAGCCTTCAAAGGCCTGATCTGCGACAGTATGATCGATGCTAAGGCCAGCTGCCTGGCGCGGCTGCAGGTCGACGTGCGCCGCTTCTCGCGGTTCGCCGACGCGGCCGCCAGCGCCCCTGACCCGAGCGACAGGAACGACACCTTCACCGCGGGCGCGGCCGGCGACATCATGCTGGTCACCGCGACCTATCGCTGGCCGATGGTCACGCCCTTCCTCGGCGAGGCCTTTCCGCGCGCCGATGCGGCCAACGCGCTGATCAGCGCCCACACCCTGTTCAAGAACGAGCCCTACGCATGAGGCTGCTTCTGGCGCGCCTGCTCCGCGACAGCCGCGGCGCCGCCCTGGCGGAGTTCGCCATGGTGGCGCCGCTCATGCTGCTGCTGTTCTTCGGCTCGGTGGAGGTGGTCCAGGCCGTCGAAGCGCAGCGCAGGCTGGCGCACGTCGCCTCGGCCATCGCCGACGTGGCCGCCCAGGACCGTACCATCGACGACGGCGAGCTGGCCGACATCTTCGCCGCCGCCCCGGCCCTGATGCAGCCCTTCCCCGCCGGCAGCCTGGGCGAGCGGCTCATCAGCTTCCGGGCGGACAGCTCCGGCGCGGTCAGCGTCGACTGGCGCGCCGACGGCGCCGCCTATGCGGGCGACGAGCCCGCCGCCCTGCCGGCAGGCTATCTGCCGGCGGGCGAGAGCGTCATCGTCGCCGACGTGAGTTACGCCTACCAGCCGCTGCTCACCCTGGTCTTCGCCGATCCGATCCAATTCCAGAAGCGCGCCTACCTGCGGCCGAGGCTGAGCGACCATGTCGTGAAGAAATGATCGCCGCCTGCTTGCTGCTACTCATGCGTGTGGCGCTTAGATCCTCCCCATTACGTTGTCTACGACGTCTCAAAAAAACCTTCTTTACATTCGGCGCAAGGAGGCGGAACCTTCTGACAGTTAAGGATTTCTTAAGTCTCGGGCATGAGACCTGGCTAGGTTACTGGCGCGTCATCATGGCCCATACAGGCGTGCAAAAGCACGTTTCTCGGGGGACGTTATGACAGAACTGTCCACTCGCCAGCAGGCGAGCCGCTCTGGACGGACGCGGCGGATCAAAGACCCGCAAGCCCAGCAACGAATCCTTTCCGCCATGGGCGTGGAAGTCTCGCTGAGCACGCTGGAACAGCTGCCTCCGGGCGCCTGGTTCGGCCTCGCATCGACCCACACGCGCGGCTGACGCGCTCATCCGAACAGGAAGTCCCCTGACATCAGCGTCCCGGTGAAGGTCGCCAGGCGGATCGTGTGTCCGCCGAAGGACGTCAGGTCGATGAGCGTGTCGCCGCTGCTCTGGGAGATGTGCCCGCTGAGCTGCGAGAACTGGGTCAGGCCGGCGTAGGCGTCCAGTTCGAGATGGTCGCCCTGCGCCTGGCTGAAGTCGCTGATCGTCGCGGCGCCCGAAGACGGGTGGAAGACGAACTGATCCGCCCCCGCGCCGCCCGTCAGGCGGTCCGCCCCGCCACCGCTCACCAGCCGGTCCGCCCCGCCCCCGCCGCTCAAGGTGTCGCTCGCAGCGTTGGCGATCAGCAGGTCGCCGTCCTCGCTGCCGACGGCGGTGTTCACGGAGGCGGCGATCGCGTGCGCCGAGCCCCCGGGCGTGCCGCCGCTGTCGGGCTGCTGGGCGTGCATGGCGGCGTACCAGATGTTCGCGAGCTTGGCGTAGCCGGTCGCGGTCGGGTGCGCGGCGTCGGCGATATCGCTCAAGCTCATCGCCGAGGTGTCGACCAGGGTCGCGTGCGCGCCGGCGGCCACGGCCTGCGACACCGCGGTCTTGATGGCGGCGTTGACGGTGGCGACCATGGCGGCGTCGCCGGCCTGCGGGTCCTGCGCCTGGTTGATCGGCATCAGGGTGGCGACATAGGCCCGCGTGCCCGGGCTGACCGAGGTCAGCAGCGCGAGCATCTTGGAGATCGACTCGGCGACGTGGGTCGCCGGCGACGCTTCCTGGAAGATGTCGTTGGTGCCGATCATCAGCAGGACTGCATCGGGGTGTGTGGTGGCCAGGATACCCGGCAGCAGCGAGGCGATCTGATCTGCTCGATAGTTCGGATAGCCCGCATGGTTCTGGTCCGGCAGGAGAGCGTCGCCGGAGGTGTTCGGCCCGACGAAGTTGATCAGGCTGGAGGTGGCGGCGAAGTCCCACCACAGCGGCGCGCGATAACCATCCTCGGTATTGGTCTGGCCCTTGGAGTAGTCCAGGGCGGTCCAGCCGTAGGTGATCGAGTCGCCGAGCGGCAGCACCGTGGTCGCGCGCGCCCACTGATGGGTGGCGAGGTTGACCGACACCGCCTGAGGGCTGCCGGCGAAGGTGACGGCGTTGGCCGTGACCGAGGCCGGATCCGGGCCTGAGACCGACACCGCCAGGTCTGCGGTGACCACGGCAGGCGCCGTCGTGGGCGTGAACACCGCGTCGATGTGACCATTGGTGGGCGCGTAGTCGCCCGGCGTCGCACCCGGATTCAGCTGTGCGCCCCAGATCTGGAAGGTCCCGCTCGCGGTCTGGGTCGCGTCGTGCATGAAGGCGACGTTGTCGCTCGCCAGGTTGTTGCCGGTGAGGGTGAGGCTGAAGCGCTGCCAGGTGCTGGTGGCCACACCCGCGACCACGCTGTTGGTGCTGCCGTTGTAGTAGTTCAGGTCGAAGTGGCCGTCGCCACTGACCAGACGCACCCAGACGCTGTAAGTGTTCTGACCGTTGATCGGGCCGCCGTAGTAGATCCCGCTGTTGGCGCTCGCCAGCGTGATCTGGTCCGCCGTCGTGGCGGTCCCGGTCGGCCCGGCTGCGACATTGGCGGTGACGGCCGGCGCCGTGCCGGACACCGCGAACTTCACCCACGCGGGGTTGTCGAAGGCCTCGGAGTTGAGAATGAAGTTCTGTCCCGTGATCGCCGAGGCCGTCTGCTGATAGGCGTGCCCGTCCGAGATCGTGTAGTGGAAGACGTCGGTGACGGTCTGGCCCGGGGCCAGCGCCTTCACGTTCGCCTGGCCCGCCGCCTCCTGGTAGGTGTAGGCGCCGCTCGCGCCGAGCACGAGCGTCCCGTAGGTCCCGGCGATCGACGCGCCGACGTTCGCCGCCTGCCCGTTCACCGCCACGACCGAGAGCGCGGAGCCGCTCGGGGCGAGGTCGTTGGTCAGCACATTGCCGGCCAGCTGGCCCGAGGTCGGCGCCGCCCCGGCGTCGGCCACGGCGACCGGCGGCGCGTTCACCGCCGGACCCGCGACGTTCACGGTGAGGTCGGCGCCGACCACCTGGTTGCCGGTGGTGGTCGTGGTGGTGGATGTGCCCGCCGAGCCGCTGGTCGCGACATAGTCGTTCGGCGTCGCGCCGGGGTTGAGCTGAGCGCCCCAGAACTGGAACACACCGGTGGCGCTCTCGGTGTCTCCGTGCATCAGGGCGACGTTGCCGTCGGCTGCGCCGGTAGCGCTAAAGGTCAGGGTGTAGCGCTGCCAGGTGTTGGTCGCGACGATGGTCTTCGAGACGTCGGTCGTCGCGCCATAATAGTTGAGGTCGAGGTGGCCGTCGCCGCTGACCAGCTTCGCCCAGACGCTGAAGGTGTATTGCCCGGAGACATTGGTGTTGAAGTAGAGCCCGCTGTCGACGCCGGCGAGGGTGACCTGGTCCGCCGTGCTCGCCGACCCCTGCGGCCCCAGCGCCACGTTGGCCGTCACCGCCGGCGCCGTTCCGGAGGCGAACCTCACCCAGGCGGCGTTGTCGAAGGCTTCCGACTGGGTGATCAGGTTCTGGTTCGTCGTCGTCGTGACGCCGGGGTGCGCGTGCCCGTCCGAGATCGTGTAGTGGAACACGTCGGTTACGGCCTGGCCGGGCGTCAGCGCCTGCACGGCGGCGTTGCTGGCGAGCGCGTAGCTGTACTTGCCGTCCGCCCCCAGCACGAGCGAGCCGTAGACGCCGGCGACCGAGGTTCCCACGCCCGCGGCCTGGCCGTTGACGCTGGCGACGCTCAGCGGGTCGGACTCGGGGTCGGTGTCGTTCGCCAGGACGTTGCCGCTCGCCTGGGTGGTCGCGCCCACCTTCACGGC
>JAQGIJ010000347.1 GCA_028291285.1 Phenylobacterium sp.
GAGGATCACCCGCGCGCCTGCGCGCGCCGCCGCCAGCGCCGCCATCAGGCCGGCCGCCCCGGCGCCGGCGACCAGCACGTCGCAAAAGGCGTGGGCGTGCTCGTAGGCGTCGGGATCGGGCTCGCCGCTCGCCCGCCCCAGGCCCGCGGCGCGGCGGATGGCCGGCTCGTAGACCGTCTCCCAGAAGCTCCGCGGCCACATGAAGGTCTTGTAGTAGAACCCCGCCGAGAACACCGGTGGGGCGAGGTCCGCCAGCGCCATGGCATCCAGCTTCAGCGAGGGCCAGCGGTTCTGGCTGGCCGCCGTCATCCCTTAGTAGAGCTCTATGGTGGTGGCCCGGGTGTTGGGCTCGCGCCTGGCGCCGGTCCGCAGCTCGACCAGCGCGTTCGGCTCCTCCGAGCCCGCCGTGAAGACGCCGCGCGGGCGGTGGTACTTGAACGAGCGGCCCAGCAGCTGCACGCCCGCGCCCAGCAGCGCCGAGGCCAGGGTGACGCCGGCGAAACCGCGATAGGTGCGGCCGTCGAAGTCGAAGGCCAGCGCCGCGCCGCGCTCGACCAGGCCGCCGCTCGCCAGCCGGTAGGGGCCCGGCCGCCTCATGGGACGAACCGCGTGGCGAGGATGTCATGGGTGCGCGTGTCGCGAGTCACGGCCAGCCAGCGCCGGCATCCGGCGGCATGGTACCAGTGCTCCGTCGTCGGCCCGTCCGGGTTGGCGCGCAGGTTGACGTAGCCGTGGAAGGCCTCCAGCGCGCCAGGCGCGTCCGGGTCCGGGCGCGGCGCGGCGGCCTCGCCCAGGACGGCGAACTCCTCGGCCTCGCGTTCGCCGCAGAAGGGGCAGGCGATCCGCATCAGTGCAGGTTGGGCTGGGCGCCCATGCCGTTCTCGTCGATCAGCCGGCCTTCGGCGAACCGGTCGAGGCGGTAGTCGGCGGCCGCCTCGTGGGCGGCGTCGCGGGCGATCAGGTGGGCGAAGCACCAGCCGGCGGCGGGCGTCGCCTTGAAGCCGCCGTAGCACCAGCCGCCGTTGAGGTAGAGCCCGTCGACCGGCGTGCGGTCGATGATCGGCGAGCCGTCCATGGTCATGTCGACGACGCCGGCCCAGGTGCGCAGGATCCGCAGGCGCCCGATCATCGGCATCATCGCCATGCCGCCTTCGCAGACGTCCTGCAGCACCGGCAGGTTGCCGCGCTGGGCGTAGGAGTTGTAGCCCTCGATGTCGCCGCCGAAGACCAGGCCGCCCTTGTCCGACTGGCTGATGTAGAAGTGGCCCGCGCCGAAGGTGATGACACCGGGCAGCAGCGGCTTCAGCCCCTCGGTGACCATGGCCTGCAGCGCCGTGCTCTCGATCGGCAGGCGAAGGTCGGCCATGGCGCCCACCTTCGATGTATTGCCGGCGACCGACAGCCCGACCTTGGCCGCGCCGATGAAGCCGCGGGTGGTCTCCACGCCCATCACCCGGCCGGCGTCCACGCGGATCCCCGTCACCTCGCAGTTCTGGATGATGTCGACGCCGAGCCCGTCGGCCGCCCGGGCGTAGCCCCAGACCACCGCGTCGTGCCGCGCCGTGCCGCCGCGCGGCTGCAGCAGGCCGCCGCGGATCGGGAAGCGGGCGTCCTCGAAGGCCAGGAAGGGGGCGAGCTTGCGCACGCCCGCCTCGTCCAGCAGCTCGGCGTCGACGCCGTAGAGCCGCATCATGTTGCCCCGCCGGGCGAAGGCGTCGCGCTGGGCGTCGGAGTGGCAGAGGTTGAGCACACCGCGCTGGCTGACCATGACGTTGTAGTTCAGCTCCAGCTCCAGGCTCTCCCAGAGCTTCATCGAGAGCTCGTAGAACGGGACGTTGCCGGGCTCGCGGTAGTTGGAGCGGATGATGGTGGTGTTGCGCCCGGCGTTGCCGGAGCCGATCCAGCCCTTCTCCACCACCGCCACGCGGCTGATCCCGTGCTGGCGGGCGAGGTAGTAGGCGGTCGCCAGCCCATGGCCGCCGCCGCCCACCACGACCACGTCGTACTCGGGCCTGGGCTCGGCGTCGCGCCAGGCGGGGCACCAGCCGGTCTGGCCTCTCAGCGCATTGAGCGCCAGGCTGGCGACGGAATAGCGCATCGGCCGCCGGGCCCGCGCCTCAGCAGTCAAGCGTCGTCTCCCGCTCCCACTCGGTGAGATGGCGGGTGTATTCGTTCCACTCGGCGTGCTTCAGCTTCAGGTAGGAGGCGGCGAAGCCCTCGCCCAGGCCCGCCTTCAGGGTCTCGTCGGCGTCGAAGCAGCGCAGCGCGTCCAGGAGGTTCAGCGGCAGCTTCTTCACCCCTTCGACCAGGTGGCCGTGGGTGTACATGTTGATGTCGAGCCGTTGGCCCGGGCTCTTCGAGTTCAGCATGCCGTCGAGCCCCGCCGCCAGGATCGCCGCCTGCAGCAGGTAGGGGTTGGCCGCGCCGTCGGCGAGCCGGAACTCGAAGCGCCCCGCCTCGGGAATGCGGATCATGTGGGTGCGGTTGTTGCCGGAGAAGGTGGCGGTGTTCGGCGACCAGGTGGCGCCCGAGGTGGTCACCGGCGCATTGATCCGCTTGTAGGAGTTCACCGCCCCGTTGGTGATGGCGCAGAGCGCCTCGGCGTGCTCGATCACGCCTGCGATGAAGCTGTAGCCGAGCGCCGAGACGCCCAGCTCGTCGGACGGGTCCTCGAACAGGTTCTTGCCGTCGCGCCAGACCGAGACGTGGGCGTGGCAGCCGTTGCCGGTCAGGTTGGAAAACGGCTTGGGCATGAAGGTCGCGCGCAGGCCGTGCTTCTCGGCGATCGAGCGCGTCATGAACTTGAAGAAGGAGTGGCGGTCGGCGGTGACCAGGGCGGCGTCATAATCCCAGTTCATCTCGAACTGGCCGTTCGCGTCCTCGTGGTCGTTCTGGTAGGGCCGCCAGCCCATCTCCAGCATGGCGTCGCAGATCTCCGAGACCACGTCGTAGCGGCGCATCAGAGCGGACTGGTCGTAGCACGGCTTGGCCTGCCGGTCGGCGGCGTCGGAGATCGCCGTCCCGTCCGGGTTGATCATGAAGTATTCGCACTCCACCCCGGTCTTCATCTCGAAGCCGTGGCTGGCCGCCTCGGCGACGAGGCGCTTGAGGACGTTGCGCGGGGCGTGGTCGACCGGCTTGCCGGACATCCAGGGATCGCCCGCGAACCAGGCCACCTCCGGCTTCCAGGGCAGCTGCACGACGCTCTCCAGGTCGGGGATCACGAACATGTCCGGGTCGGCCGGGGTCATGTCCAGCCAGGTGGCGAAACCCGCGAAGCCGGCGCCGGTCTTGGCCATGGCGTCGATCGCCGAAGCCGGCACCAGCTTGGAGCGCTGGCCGCCGAACAGGTCCGTGAAGGAGATCAGGAAGTACTTGACCCCCTTCTCCTTCGCCCACTGCGCCAATGCGGTCATCTCGTCCCCCGATCAGAAGCCGGTCTTGCCGGGTATCCAGTTGGTGCCCGCCAGCGGCACCTGCGCCATGGCGGCCGCCTCGACGGTCAGCGCCACCAGGTCTTCCGGCTCCAGGTTGTGCACGTGGCTCTTGCCGCAGGCCCGGGCGATGGTCTGCGCCTCGAGCGTCAGCACGGCCAAGTAGTTGGCCAGCCGACGCCCGGCGAGCACCGGATCGAGCCTGGCCGCCAGCACCGGGTCCTGGGTGGTGATGCCCGCCGGATCGCGGCCCTCGTGCCAGTCGTCGTAGGCGCCGGCCGTGGCGCCCAGCTTGCGGTATTCGTCTTCAAGGCGCGGGTCGTTGTCGCCGAGCGCGATCAGGGCCGCGGTGCCGATGGAGACGGCGTCGGCGCCCAGCGCCAGGGCCTTGGCCACGTCGGCCCCGTTGCGGATCCCGCCGGAGACCACCAGCTGCACCTTGCGATGCAGGCCCAGGTCTTGCAGCGCCTGCACCGCCGGGCGGATCGCCGCCAGGATCGGCAGGCCGACGTGCTCGATGAACACCTCCTGGGTGGCGGCCGTGCCGCCCTGCATCCCGTCCAGCACCACCACATCGGCGCCCGACTTCACCGCCAGCGCCGTGTCGTAATAGGGCCGGCTCGCGCCGACCTTGACGTAGATCGGCTTCTCCCAATCGGTGATCTCGCGCAGCTCCTCGATCTTGATCTCCAGATCGTCGGGCCCGGTCCAGTCGGGGTGGCGGCAGGCCGAGCGCTGGTCGATGCCGGCCGGCAGCGTGCGCATCTCGGCGACCCGCTCGGAGATCTTCTGGCCCAGCAGCATGCCGCCGCCGCCGGGCTTGGCCCCCTGCCCGACCACCACCTCGATGGCGTCGCAGCGGCGCAGGTCGTCGGGGTTCATGCCGTAGCGCGAGGGCAGGATCTGGTAGACCAGGATCTCGGAGTGGCCGCGCTCCTCCTCGGTCATGCCGCCGTCGCCGGTCGTGGTGCTGGTGCCCATGGCGCTGGCGCCGCGGCCCAGCGCCTCCTTGGCCTGGGCCGAGAGCGCGCCGAAGCTCATGCCGGCGATGGTGATCGGGATCTTCAGCTGGATCGGCTTCTTGGCGAACCGGCCGCCCAGCACCACGTCGGTGCCGCAGCGCTCGCGGTAGCCCTCCAGCGGATAGCGCGACACCGAGGCGCCGAGGAACAAGAGGTCGTCGAAGTGCGGCAGCGCCCGCTTCGCCCCGCCGCCGCGGATGTCGTAGATCCCCGTGGCCGCCGCCCGCTGGATCTCGGAGATCGCATAGGGGGTGAAGGTGGCCGAAAGCCGCGGGGTGGTGGTGTGGCGCTCGCTGCTCATCCCCGCGACCTCAGTAGGCGTCGGCGTTGTCGACGTGGAAATGGTAGAGGCGCCGAGCCGAGCCGTAGAGGCGGAACTCGTCGGGCGCGACCTCGCCGTTGACGCCCGCCGCCTCCAGCACGCCCATGAGGACGGCGCGGTCCTCCGCTTCGAGGGGCTTCTCGACGCAGTCTGCGCCCAGGCTGCGCACCGCGCCGCGGACGAACAGCCGGGCCTCGTAGATGCTGTCGCCGAGGTTCTCGCCCGCGCCGCCGAACACCACCAGGCTGCCGGCCTGGGCCATGAAGGCGCTCATCGGCCCCACCGAGCCCTTCACGACGATGTCGATGCCCTTCATCGAGATGCCGCAGCGGGCCGAGGCGTCGCCCTCGATGATCAGCAGGCCGCCGCGCCCGGTGGCGCCCGCCGCCTGGCTGGCGTCCCCCGCCACGCGCACGCAGCCGGACATCATGTTCTCGGCGACCCCCACCCCGGCGTTGCCGCGCACCAGCACGCTGGCGCGCTTGTTCATGCCGGCGCAGTAGTAGCCGACGTGGCTGTCGATCTCGATCTTCACCGGGGCGTCGACGCCGGCGGCGATGGCGTGCTTGCCGCCGGGGTTCTTCACCTCCCACAGCGTCTCGTTGGTCTCGTCGGAGAGGCCGTGCAGCGCGTGGTTCAGCTCCCGCACCGTGGTCTCGGCAAGGTCCACCACCGGCATCAATGGCGTTCCCAGGCGTAGACGGTGGCCGGCTCCGGCTCGAACACGCGCGCCTGTTCGATCCCCGGCAGGCCGGCGAGCGCCCGGTACTCCGAGCCGAAGGCCACATAGTCGTCGGTCTCGGCCATCACCGCCGGCTTGCAGGCGATCGGGTCGCGCAGCACGGCGAAGCCGTTCTCCGTCCCCACCACGAAGGTGTAGAACCCGTCGAGGTCCGCCAGCGCGTCCTCCAGCGCCGCCTCCAGGCTCGCGCCCTCGCGCATCCGCCAGGTCAGGTAGCCCGCGGCCACCTCGGAATCGTTCTCCGTCTCGAAGCTCAGGCCCTCGTGCGCCAGCATCCGGCGCAGACTGTTGTGGTTGGAGAGCGAGCCGTTGTGCACCAGGCACTGGTCGGCGCCGGTGGAGAAGGGGTGCGCCCCGTCGGTGGTGACCGAGCTTTCCGTCGCCATCCGGGTGTGGCCGATGGCGTGGCTGCCGGACATGCTTGCCAAGCCGAAGCGCTCGGCGACCTCGGCGGGCCGGCCGACTTCCTTGTAGAGCTCCATGCGGCGGCCGGCGCCGACGAGGTGCGTCTCGGGATGCTCGGCGGCGAGCCAGGCGCGCACCTCCGCCTCCAGCTCGGCAGGGATGGAGAGCACCGCGTGGCGGTCGCGGACGCTGAGCTCGGCGGCTTGCGCGAAGCTCGCCTCGAACTGGCCGGACAGCACCTCGGCCGGCGTCCCGTTCACCCGCAGCGTCAGCTTCACCCGCTCCGGCGCGCCCGCGCCATAGATGGCGAAGCCGGCGCTGTCCGGGCCGCGGTCGCTCATCACGCCCAGCATGTCGCTGACCATGGCGCCGAGCTTCGGCTCAAGCTCCGCACGTTTCAGGAAGAGGCCGACAATTCCGCACATGGCTCCGGTCCGTTGGGTCGCACGGAGCTAAGGCGGCGCGCCCGTGGCCGTCAACCCGCAGGAACGAAAATTTCCTGAGAATAATTCCACGCCCACAAATTGGGCGCCCGCCTCAGTGCCGCTCGGCGCGGTAGACGATGATCGACAGATAGGTCATCGGGCTCTGCAGCAGCGCCTCCGGCCCGTGCAGGGCGCCGGAGTCGAACAGCAGGGAATCGCCCGGTTTCAGGTGGTAGGTGCGGTCGGCGTGCCGGTAGAGCACCTCGCCGCTCAGCATGTAGATGAACTCCGCCCCGTGGTGCCGGAAGCCGGTGTAGGGCGCAGCCTCCTCGTTGAGCGTGATGAGGTAGGGCTCCAGCACCACGTCGGAGCCGAGCGCGTGGCCGAGCAGCTGGTAGACGTGGCCGACCTTGGTGCCGCGCCGGTCGATCACCACGCCTTGGCCCGCCGGCACGTAGGAGCAGTCGCGCCGCTCCTCGAAGGTGGAGAAGAGGGTGGTCAGCGGCACGTTCAGCGCCTGGGCCACGCCCTGCAGGGTGGAGAGCGATGGCGAGATCTGTCCGTTCTCGATCTTCGACAGCATGCCGGCGGAGATCGCCGCGGCGGCCGCGAGGTCGGCGACGGAAAGGTGGGTCTTCTGGCGAAGCTCGCGAATCTGGGCGCCGATGGCGCGCTCCAAAGTGCGCTCGTGCGCAGGCCCGGCGGGCGGCGCGTTCGAACCGGTGGCGAGGTCCGCCTCCGGCGCCTCCGCCTGTGGTCGCTCGCCTTCAGCCATCGTCCTGCTCCGTCTCGCCGCCATTGCTGGCGGGAGACCGCTCATAAGCCCAACCGGGCGTGGCGTCAGCCGGCCTGCGCGCCGCCCGCCCGCGCCACCGCATAGCGGATCCTGGCGATCCGATAGGCCTCGGGAACGGAGAGCGCATAGACGAAGAGGCCGCCGGCGAGGCGTCCCACCAGGCTGTGGTGCGGCGTCGTCAGGTTCCAGGTCACGAAGGTCAGGCAGACCATGAACATCTGCAGGGTGAAGCCGCGCCGCGCCTGTCCGCAGACCACGTGGCCGAAGCCGGGCAGCAGGACGGCGATGACCAGGACCAGCTTGGGGTCGAGCGGGCCGCGGAGGAACGGCGCCGGCAGGCGAAGGGCTTGCGACATCTCAGCTGGCCTCCTTGAGCCCGGTGCGCGGCTGCAGGGCGGCCGAGACCGCGATGGCGTAGTCGAGCAGGCGCCGGGCGAGGGCGGGATCCAGCCGCACCTCGCCGAACTCGGCCTGGCGCAGCACGCCGTAGCGGGCGCGGTCGGCCTGGCGCAGCTGGCGCACCACCCGCGTGCCCCGCGGCGTGATCAGCAGCTCCTTCATCTGCGGCTCCTCGAACGCCGCGACGTGGGGCGCCAGCCGGTCGAGGTCGGGCAGGGTCGCCGGGTCGTCGGTGCAGATCACCGCCTGATCCGGCCAGCCGGCGGGGACGGCCAGCCGGTGGGCGAGGTCGCCGCTCGGCGAATAGACCTCGGCGCCTTGCGGCCGCATCATCAGGTCGAAGACGCCGCGCACGGGATTGGGCGCGAGCACCGTGGTCTTCAGCCAGAGCGAGGGGACCTTGCGCACGGCCAGGTCGTCCACCACCGGCTCGAGCCTGACCTCGAAGCCGCGGTAGCGGCCGGCGAGCACCGGATAGGCGGGGCCCTCCTGCGTCACCCGGAAGCTCTGGAAGAGCTCCAGGCAGTCGGCGAAGAGGACGCCGCGCTGGCGCTTGCGCCGCGCGCCGTCGCGACGGAACAGCCAGACCAGGCCGGCCGCCGCGGCGAGCGCCGCCAGAGCCACGAGGGTGGGGGGAAGCCCCATCAGTACCCGAGGGGCTTGGGCCAGGCCATGGTGAACTGCGCCCCGCGCCTGACGTAGCGGTAGCGGTAGAAGGCGAACCACAGCGAGGCCACGATGTAGAAGGCCATCATCGCCAGCAGCTGGCGCCCGTAGCCCAGGTAGATGGCGAAGAACACCGCCACGCAGAGGACCAGGAGCACCAGCGCCGGGAGCGGATGGAACGGGTGCTCGAAGCCGCGGCGGATCACGCCCAGCGGCCACTTGCGGCGGAAGCTCCACATGTTGATCGGCATGAAGGTGTAGTTCAGCAGGCCCGAGAGGATCGAGAAGGTGATGATCTGGGCCAGCGGGATGTAGAGGGCGAAGAGCGCCGCGATCGGGGTCAGGAACAGGATCGAGCGGAACGGGGTGCGGTAGCGCGGGTGCACCGCCCCGAACCACTCCGGCAGGTAGCGGTCGCGGCCCATGGAGAACCAGGCGCGCGCCGCGTCGTTGATGCAGCCGTTGGCGCTGGCCACCGCCGAAAGCAGGGTGCCGACGAACAGGACCACCGTCAGCGTCGGGCTGCCGGTCACCTT
>JAQGIJ010000350.1 GCA_028291285.1 Phenylobacterium sp.
ATGGTGGTCGACGCCCTGCCGTTTTACGCCCTGGTGATCCTGGGGCCGCAGGCCACCGTCGACCGCGTCCGGCCGATGGCCGCCATGATGCGCGATTCCAGCAAGACCATGGCCGACGACGCCTATCGCGCGCTGATGAAGCCGCAACTGGCCCGCATGGCCGTCTCCGACGCCAGCCGCGCGACCATCCTGGACTGGTCGATGGCCAGCGACCGCGGCGTGGTGGGGCGCGCGCTCTACGACGACCTCACGCTCGACCTGCGGCCCGGCCTCGCGGACATCCACACGCCGATCACCCTGCTCTATCCGGACGACGTGCCGGTGGGCGCGCATGCGGGCGCGGTCGACCCGCTCTATCAAGCCGCCTTCGCGCCGGCCAAGACGATCGCGCTGAAGCGGATCGACGCCTCGGCCCACTTCATCATGCTCGACCAGCCGCAGGCCTTCGCCGAGGCGCTCGACGCCTTCCTCGCCCAGCCCTGAGACGTCCCTGACGCATCGCGCGCCGGGGCGAAGCGTCCTATATCTGCGCCATGCTCGATGTTCCCGCGGACGCGCCCCTGAAGGGCGCCGCGCTGATCAAGGACGAGGTCAGGCGGCTGCCCGACAAGCCGGGCGTCTACCGCATGATCGGCGAAGACGGCGAGGTGCTCTACGTCGGCAAGGCGCGCAGCCTGAAGAAGCGCGTCATCCAGTACGCCCAGGGCCGCTTCCATACCCAGCGCATCGCCCACATGGTCGACCTGACGCGGTCGATGGAGTTCGTCACCACCCGCACCGAGACCGACGCCCTGCTGCTCGAGATCAACCTGATCAAGCAGCTGAAGCCCAGGTTCAACGTGCTGCTGCGCGACGACAAGAGCTTCCCGGAGATCCTGATCCGGCGCGACCACGCCGCGCCGCAGCTGAAGAAGCACCGCGGCGCCCACTCGATCCCGGGCGACTACTACGGCCCCTTCGCCTCGGCCTGGGCGGTGAACCGCACGCTGAACACCCTGCAGAAGGCCTTCCTGCTCAGGTCCTGCACCGACAGCGTCTACGAGACCCGCTCGCGGCCCTGCATGCTGCACCAGATCCGCCGTTGCTCGGCGCCCTGCACGGGGCTGGTCAGCCTCACGGACTACCAGGGCCTCGTCGACCAGGCGGAGCTCTTCCTGCGCGGTAAGAGCCGCGCGGTGATGGGCCAGATGAGCCACGAGATGCAGGCCGCCGCGGACGACCTGGAGTTCGAGCGCGCCGCGCGCCTGCGCGACCGCATCCGGGCGCTGGCCTCCATCGCCCAGGAGACGCAGGTCAATCCGGAGACGGTGGACGAGGCCGACGTCTTCGCCCTGTTCGCCGAGGGCGGCCAGGCCTGCGTGCAGGTGTTCTTCTTCCGCGCCGGCCAGAACTGGGGCAACCGCGCCTACTTCCCGCGGGTCGACAAGTCCGACGAGGATCCCGAGGTCATGGCGGCCTTCCTCGGCCAATTCTACGAGGACAAGCCGATCCCCAAGCTGATCCTGGTCAATGTCGAGCCCTCGGAGAAGGCGCTGCTCTCAGAGGCCTTCGCCCTGAAGGGCGGCCGCAAGGTGGAGATCGTGAAGCCGCAGCGGGGCGAGAAGCGCCAGCTGGTGGACCACGCCCTGATCAACGCCCGCGAGGCCCTGGGCCGCAAGATGGCCGAGAGCTCGGCCCAGTCGAAGCTGCTCGCCGGCGTCTGCGAGGCCTTCGGCCTGGAGGGCCAGCCGGAACGCATCGAGGTCTACGACAACAGCCACATCATGGGCACGAACGCGGTCGGCGGGATGATCGTCGCCGGTCCCGACGGCTTCCAGAAGAACCAGTACCGGAAGTTCAACATCCGCTCCACCGAGCTCACCCCGGGCGACGACTACGGCATGATGCGCGAGGTGCTGCGCCGACGCTTCTCCCGCCTGGTGAAGGAGGAAGAGGAGGGGGAGGGCGCCGTCCGCCCCGACCTAGTGCTGATCGACGGCGGCGCGGGCCAGCTCGCGGCGGCCATGGAGATCATGGCCGACCTCGGCGTCGACGACATTCCCGTGGTGGGGGTGGCCAAGGGGCCGGACCGCGACGCCGGCCTGGAGCGGTTCTTCATGCCGGGCAAGGCACCCTTCATGCTCGAGCCGAAGTCGCCGGTGCTCTATTACCTGCAGCGCCTGCGCGACGAGGCCCACCGCTTCGCCATCGGCAGCCACCGCACGCGCCGCTCCATGGACCTGAAGAAGAACCCGCTCGACGAGATCGAGGGCGTGGGCCCGTCCCGCAAGCGCGCCCTGCTGCACGCCTTCGGCTCGGCCCGCGGCGTCAGCCGCGCCTCCGCCGACGACCTCGCCAAGATCGAAGGCGTCAGCGAAGCCCTGGCCGAGCGGATCTACAACTTCTTCCGCAAGGCTTGAGCCGGGCGCTGCGCCGCGGAAGCAAGGCGAGAAGGGCGGGGACGCTGCGCGGCTCGCGGCGCATTACTCTGCGTCGGCGATGTCGGCCGGTCGCGGCCTGGTGCGTCCTTGGGCAAGACCCCACAAGCGACAGGAGATTCGAGATGCGGTTCATGATCCTGGTGAAGGCCAGCCCCGAGTCCGAAGCCGGCGCCATGCCCGCCTCGGAGATGATCGAGGCGATGGACCGGTACAACGACCAGTTGATCGCCGCCGGCGTCATGCTCGATGGCGGGGGGCTGCAGCCCAGCTCCAAGGGCGCGCGCGTGAGCTTCGGCAGCGGCAAGCCGCTGGTGACCGACGGTCCGTTCACGGAGACCAAGGAGCTTCTGGGCGGCTACTGGATCTGGCAGTGCCGGGATCTCGCCGAGGCAGTCGCCTGGCTCGAGAAGGCGCCCTTCCAGGAAGGCACGCTGGAGATCCGTCCGTTCTTCGAGCCGGAAGCCTTCGAGGGCATCGCCTCGGAGGAGATCATCGAAAAGGAGAAGGGCTGGCGCGAGGAGCAGGCCCGGCGGGCGCCTACGGCCTGACACCGTAGCGGGCGAAGTTCTCGGCGATCTTCGGGTCAAGAGCTGCGGCCTGGGTCAGGTCGGCGTCCCCGCGCTCGGCGCGGCCTAGCCGCCGCTGGGCCAGGCCGCGGCCGAAGAGCGCGCTGGCCATCTTCGGGCGCAGCTTCAGGGCGGCCTGGTAGTCGGTCATGGCCAGCGCCGTCTCGCCGCGGCGCAGCCGGATCAGGGCGCGGGTGTCGTAGGCCTCGGGGAGGTCCGCCTTGAACGCGATCGCCCGGTCGCAGTCGGCGAGCGCGGACTCCAGGTCGCCGCCCGACAGCGCCCGGACCCAGGCGCGGGCGGTGAGCGCCTCGGGCGAGCCGGGCGCGCGGCGCACCGCCTCCTCGGCGTCGGCCAGCGCGCGGTCGGACGCCCCCTGCGCCTCATAGGCGATGGTCCGCCGCAGCCGGGCGTTGAGGTCGTCCGGATGCTGGGCGAGCAGCAGGCTGAGGTCCTCCACGGCCCCGGCGTCGTCGCCGAGCTCCAGGCGCGCGCGGCCGCGGCCGGCCAGCGCCAGGTCGTAGCCGGGCCGCAGCGCCAGCGCCTGGTCGAAGTCCGCCCGGGCGGCGATCAGCGCTCCGCGGCTCAGCTGGGTGTCGCCGCGGTTGTTGTAAGCCCCTGCGTCCTGCGGATCGCCGGCGATCGCCTCGCCATAGCTCGCCACCGCGGCGTCGAGCTCGCCGCGCGCGGCCTGCAGATAGGCCAGGTTGAAGCGGGCCCGCGGGTCAGAGGGCGCGGCGCGGCTCACGGCGGCATAGTCCGCCGCCGCCCCCCTCAGGTCGCCCGATCTGGTGCGCACCCAGGCCCGTCCGGCCAGCGCTTCGGCGAAGCTCGGATCGGCCCGCAGCGCCGCGTCGTAGTCGGCGCGGGCCCGGGCCAGGTCGCCCCGGCCGGCGAAGACCGCCGCCCGGTGCGTCAGCGCCGGGGCGTGGTCCGGCTGCAGCCGCAGCGCGCCGGCGAAGTCGGCGAGCGCGCGCTCCGCATCCCCCTGCCGCGCGAAGGCCACGGCGCGGCGGTCGAGCAGGTCGGCGGAGGCGGGCGCGAGCCCCACGGCGCGGTCGTAGTCGGCCAGCGCGCCGGCCGCGTCACCCAGCGCCGAGCGCGCCGCCGCCCGACCCAGCCAGCCGTCCACCGCGGCGGGCTTCAGCCGGATGGCCTCGGCGTAGTCGGTGGCGGCCTCGGCGTAGGCGGCCCTGGCGTAATGCACCGCGCCGCGGCCGGCGAACGCCTCCGAGAAGCCCGGATCCAGCCGCGCGGCCGCGTCATAGTCCGCCATCGCCCGGTCGAGCGCGCCCTGGTCCTGCAGGACCACGCCTCGGTTGAAGTAGGCGACCGCCAGGTGCTGCGGGATCTCCAGCCGGCTGTCGATCACCCCGCTGCAGCCGGCGACCTGGGCCTGGGGACCGGAGCGGTCGTCGCCGATGCAGGCGTGCCAGGCGGCCAGCAGCGGCTCGGCGCAGACCGGAGCCGCAGCGAACAAGGTGGTGAAGAGGGCAGCGCCAAGAACGGCTACGCGCACGCGACGTCTCCATCGATACGGAGCCCACCCGTCCTCAGGTTGAACCGCGCGAAGCCCGGCGCGCAACTGTTTCGGCGCCCCAGCGACGCGGGAACGCATTTCCGCGGGCCGCGCACTCCCCTATGTTGCCCGGCGAGGGACGCTATCGACGGGTGCGGTTGGCGAGATGGACGACGTGGGCGGTCCTGCACGCAAGCCGAACTGGAGCTACGGCTACGACGGCGTCGACTCCGCCGGGCGCGCTGGCGCGCCAGCGCCCGGGCCGCGGGACGAAGCCCCCCCGCCGCGCCGGCGCCGCTTCTGGACCTTCAGGCGGATCGTCACCAGCCTCTTCGTCCTCGCCGCCACCCTGGTGCTGCTGGTCGCCTGGCTGAGCTGGCGGCTGCCGGTCTCGCGCGCGCTGGATCCGTTGCCGAGCCCGGCCCTGGTGCTGGTCAGCGCCGACGGCCATCCGTTCGCCCGCCGGGGCGCGGTCAAGGACCGGCCGGTGGAGGTGGCGCAGCTTCCGCCGCAGGTCCCCGCCGCCTTCGTCGCCATCGAGGATCGGCGCTTCTACCGCCACTTCGGCGTCGACCTGATCGGCGTCGGCCGGGCCCTGGTCACGGACATCAGGCAGCGCCGCTTCGTGCAGGGCGGCAGCACCATCACCCAGCAGCTGGCGAAGACCGCCTTCCTGACCCCGGAGCGGACGCTGCGGCGCAAGGCGCAGGAGGTGTTCGTGGCGCTCTGGCTGGAGCTGCGGCTGACCAAGAAGGAGATTCTCTCCCGCTACCTCTCCAGCGTCTATTTCGGCGACGGCGTGTTCGGCCTGCGCGCCGCGGCCCAGCACTATTTCGGCAAGCCGCCCGAGCAGCTCAGCGCCGGCGAGGCGGCGCTGCTGGCCGGCCTCGTCAAGGCGCCGTCGGCGCTCAATCCGATCCAGCATGCCGACGCGGCCCTGGCGCGCCAGCGGCTGGTGCTCGCCGCCATGGTGGACACCAAGCAGATCACGCCCGACCAGGCGCTCAGGGCCCGGCGGGTGCGCATCCACCCGCCCGAGCCCCTGCCGGTGGGCGGTTATTTCGCAGATTGGGCCGCGCCCCAGGTGAAGCAGACGCTGGACGTCCAGTACGGCGAGGTCCGCGTGCGCACCACGCTCGACTCCCGCCTGCAGCGCCGCGCCGAGCGCGCGGTGCGCGCCTGGCTCGACGGTCCCGGCCGGCGGCAGGGCGCGAGCGAGGCGGCGCTGGTGGCGATGCGCCCGGACGGCGCCGTCGTCGCCATGGTCGGCGGGCGCGACTATGGCCGCAGCCAGTTCAATCGCGCGGTGCAGGCGAAGCGCCAGCCGGGCTCGGCCTTCAAGCTCTTCGTCTACCTCGCGGCGCTGCGTGACGGGGCCCGGCCGGACAGCCTGGTCTCCGAAGCCCCGATCACCGTCGGCGGCTGGCGGCCGCGCAACTTCGAGCGCAGCTCCGGCGGCGAGCTCACCCTTCGTGACGCCTTCGCCCAGTCCAGCAACATCGCCGCCGTGCGCCTGACCCAGGACGTCGGCCGCGAGCGCGTGGCGCAGGCGGCCCAGGACCTCGGCGTCACCAGCCCGCTGGTGCGCGACGCCACCCTGCCGCTCGGCACCTCGGAGATGACGCTGCTCGAGCTCACCTCCGCCTACGCCGCCGTCGCCTCCGGCCACACGCCGGTGCGCCCGATGGCCCTGCAGGACGACGAGGCGCCGCCGCCCGCCACCGAGCCGCTGCGCGCCGACACCCGCGCGGGCCTGCTCGACCTGATGGGCGCGGCCGTGCAGACCGGCACCGCGCGGGCCGCCCGGCTCGACCAGCCGGTGTTCGGCAAGACCGGCACCACCCAGGAGCACCGCGACGCCGTCTTCGTGGGCTTCACCGGCGACATCATCGTCGGCGTCTGGGTGGGCAACGACGATCACTCGCCGATGAAGGGCGTCACCGGCGGCGGGCTGCCGGCGCAGATCTGGCGCGACTTCGTGGGCGGCGCCCTGCAGGCCGGACTGGTGGAGCGCGTGCGGCCGCCCCCGCCACCTCCGCCGGAGCCGGCGGAGCCCGTCGCGCACGGCGTCGAAGGCTTCCTGCGCCGCGCCTGGGACGGACTCTTCGGCCACTGACCTGGCGTCTGTGCGTTGACGGGCCCGTCCAGCTTGCGAAGGTGCGCGCCATGAAAGCTCTGCCGAACATCCTCACCTCCATGCGCCTGGTCCTGGCGCTGTTCATGTTCGT
>JAQGIJ010000355.1 GCA_028291285.1 Phenylobacterium sp.
GGCCGCTTGGAGAGGATCACCCGCGGGCCATCCGGTCTAGGACTTGGCTCCGGTGGCCAGCCAGGCGGCGAGCTCCAGCTGGATGCGCCGGGCCGCCTCTTCGGCCGCGCGGTCCTCGGCGTCCTGCTGGGCGGTGATGGCCGCATAGGGCTGGTCGGCGGAGTCGTAGGTGAGCTCCACCCGCACAAGGCCCCTCTTGGCGACCGCCCCGGACGGCAGGCGGTTCAGCACATAGTTGGCCGTCAGCACGTATTCGTAGCGGGTGGCGACGTTGTCGATCCGCACCCCGCGGGGATAGCGGGTCTCGTGCAGCGTCAGGTTCATGCGGTAGGCCGGCGCGGTGTCGCGGTTCCTGGCCAGGGCGTCGTCCAGGTGCTCGCGGATCAGGAAGCCGGCGCGCCCCTGCGGCGCCACCACGTCCACCGCCGCCAGGTTCGAGACCACCCCCGCCTGGGCGTAGAGCGGCTGGAAGCCGCAGGCCGAAACGCCGGCCGACGCCGCCAGCAGCAGTCCCGCCGCAGCGGCCGGACGCACCCACTTCGCGAACCTCAACACGACCTCGCCCCCATTCACCCGCTTCAGGCCCATCCGCATCAGGCCGCCACGATGTTGACGATGCGGTCCTTGACGACGATCACCTTGCGGATCGTCAGCCCCTCAAGGCGCCGTGTGATCTCCGGATCGTCAAGCACGATCTTTTCCACCTCGGCCGGTTCGGCGCCGGCAGGCGCGGAGATCTCGCCCCGGCGCTTGCCGTTGACCTGCACCGGCAGGATCTTCACGGCATCCTCCGTAAGCGCTGGATCGAAAGCCGGCCACGGCGCCTCGACCACCATCCCCTGCCCGCCGATGCGCGTCCAGCACTCCTCCGCCAGGTGCGGCGTAAAGGGCCCGATCAGCCGTGCGAAGGCCGAGAGCGCCTCGCGCCGGGCAGCCAGCACGGTCGGCGACGCGGACTGCGCGGCGTTGGCCTTCAGGAGGTTCAGGAATTCGTAGAGCCGGGCGATGCCGGAGTTGAAGCGGAAGGTCTCGATCGCCTCGGTGACCTGCTTGACCAGCTTGTGGGTGGCGCGGCGGAGCGCCTGCGCCGCCTCTTCGTCTCCGGCGCCGTCGCCTGCCGCCGCGGGCTGGCTGTCGAACTCGTCCCACACCCGGTTGACGAAGCGCCAGGCGCCCTGCACGCCGCCGCTGGTCCACTGAGTGTCGCGCTCCGGGGGGCTGTCGGAGAGTACGAAGAGCCGCGCCGCATCGACCCCGTAGACGTCGAAGATCTCGCCCGGCGCGACGGTGTTCTTCTTCGACTTCGACATCTTCTCGATGTCGCCGATCACCAGCGGCTCGCCGGTCGCGACCAGTGTCGCGCGGCGGGTCTTGCCCTCCGCGGTCAGCTCCACCTCGCCCGGCTCGGCCCATTCGCCGTTCTGCCGACGGTAGGTCTCGTGGGTGACCATGCCCTGGGTGAACAGTCCGGCGAACGGCTCGCGCACCGAGACCATGCCCTCGTCCGCCAGCGCCTTGGTGACGAAGCGGGCGTAGAGCAGGTGCAGGACAGCGTGCTCGACGCCGCCGATATACTGGTCGACCGGCAGCCAGTAGTCGGCGGCGGCCTTGTCGATCGGATCGTCCGCATGCGGATTGGCGAAGCGGGCGAAGTACCAGGAGCTGTCGACGAAGGTGTCCAGCGTGTCGGTCTCGCGCACCGCCGGGCCGCCGCAGGCGGGGCAGGTGGTGTGCTTCCAGGTCGGGTGGCGGGCCAGCGCGTTGCCGGGCTTGCCGAACTCCAGGTCGTCGGGGAGCGCCACCGGCAGCGCGCTGCGCGGCAGGGCGACGACGCCGTCGTTCTCGCAATGGACCACGGGGATCGGGCAGCCCCAGCCGCGCTGGCGCGCCACGCCCCAGTCGCGCAGGCGGTAGACGGTCGCGCCCTCACCGTCGCCCTGCGCCTCGATGCGGGCGATCGCCGCGGCCTTGGCGGCCTCGACGTCCAGGCCGTCCAGGAAGTCGGAGTTGTAGATCGTCCCCGGCCCCACATAGGCCTCGTCCTCCACCTGGAAGGTGGCGGGGTCCGCGCCCGGCGGCAGCACCACGGGCCTGACCGGGAGGCCGTACTTGCGGGCGAAGTCGAGGTCGCGCTGGTCGTGCGCCGGGCAGCCGAAGATCGCGCCCGTGCCGTAGTCCATCAGGATGAAGTTGGCGATCCAGACCGGCAGCTCCCGGCCCGGATCGAACGGGTGCTTGACCTTAAGGCCGGTGTCGTAGCCGACCTTCTCGGCGGTCTCGATCTCGGCCTCCGAGGCGCCGCCCTTGCGGCATTCGGCGACGAAGGCGGCGGCCTCCGGGTCGGCGGCGGCGATCTCCTGCGCCAGCGGATGATCCGGCGCGACGCCCACGAACGACGCCCCGAAGAGGGTGTCCGGACGGGTCGTGTAGACCTCGATCCCGTCCTGGCCCGTCTGCGGCCGGCCCGCGAAGTGGAACGTCATGCGCAGGCCCTTGGACCGGCCGATCCAGTTCTCCTGCATGATCCGGACCTTGTCCGGCCAGCGGTCGAGGCTCGCCAGGTCGTCCGCCAGCTGGTCGGCGTAGTCGGTGATGCGCAGGAACCATTGGTTCAGCTTGCGCTTCTCCACCACCGCGCCGGAGCGCCAGCCGCGGCCGTCGACCACCTGCTCGTTGGCGAGCACCGTCTGGTCGACCGGGTCCCAGTTCACCGTCGCCTCGCGGCGGTACGCCAGGCCGCGCTTGAAGAGCTCCAGGAACCAGGCCTGCTGCTGGCCATAGTAGGCCACGTCGCAGGTGGCGAACTCGCGCGACCAGTCGATCGAGAGGCCGAGCTCCTTCAGCTCCTCGCGCATGCGCGCGATGTTGTCGTAGGTCCAGGCCCTGGGGTCGACGCCGCGCTCCATGGCGGCGTTCTCCGCCGGAAGCCCGAAGGCGTCCCAGCCCATCGGGTGCAGCACCGAGAAGCCACGGGCGCGCTTGAACCGGGCGATCACGTCGCCCAGGGAGTAGTTGCGCACATGGCCCATGTGCAGCCGCCCCGACGGGTAGGGGAACATCTCCAGCACGTAGTACTTGGGCTTCGAGGAGTCCTCGGTCGCACGGAAGCTGTCGGCGCGGGTCCAGGCCTCGCGCCACTTGGGTTCGGTCTCTTTGGGATTGTAGCGGGCCATCTTCACGCGGCCTTTGGACTGGAGTTGGACGCCTGGCAATGGATTTGGCGGTCACCGGCCCTGGCGTCGGCCCAGCCGGCTTTCGCGTTCCGTCGCGGGGCGATCAGCCCCGGACGTTGGAAAGCCGCAGCTGGCGCGCGCGCGTCAGGATGGCGTTCTCGATGTCGGTCTCGGTCTGGGCGGTGGCCGAGGAGTCCACCCAGCCGCCGCCCGGAT
>JAQGIJ010000402.1 GCA_028291285.1 Phenylobacterium sp.
GGCTCGCCCGGGCACGCGCCCTTCGGCGGTCCGGCCCTGCTCAGCGGCCATCTGCAGCTCTACGAGAACGGCCACCTGCTCGGCGACGCCCTGATCGGCTTTGGCGGCGCCGTCACCATCACCCCGGGCACCCTGAGCCCCGGCGAGCACGTGCTGACGGCGGTGGCGGTCGACCGCGCCGGCAACGCCTCGCCGGCCTCGGCGCCGTTCCACCTGACGATCGCCGCGGATACCGCAGGCCCTACGCCGACCCCATTCAACCAGCCCACCGAGGGCGACGACGTGCTGCAGGCCGCGCCCGGCTTCCTCGACGTACAGGGCGGCGGCGGGGCCGACACCCTGCAGGGCGCGGCCGTCGCTGACGTGCTCCGCGGCGGACTGGGCGACGACCTCATCGTCGGCGGCGCGGCCTACAACGAGATCAACGGCAACCAGGGCGAGGACACCATCATCGGCCGCTCGCGGGTGGGCGATTCGCTGATGGGCGGCCAGGGCGCCGACGTGATCGATGCTTCGGGCTCGACCGGCCGCGACAGCATCAACGGCAATCTCGGCGACGACGTGATCCACGCCGGCTCCGGCGGCGCCACCCTGTGGGGCGGCCAGGGCGACGACATCATCTTGGGCGGTGCGGGCGCCGACTGGGTTTCCGGAGACCGCGGCCACAACACCGTGGCCGGCGGGGCCGGCGCGGACGTCTTCCACGGCGTCGTGGAGGGCTTCCAGCGCGTGCTGGACTTCAATGCGGCCGAAGGCGACCGCGTGCAGATCGACACGGGCGTGGGTTACCAGGTGAGCCAGCTGGGCGGCGATACGGTCATCGACCTCGCCGGCGGGCAGGGCCAGGTGGTGCTCATGGGCGTCCAGTCCTCGAGCCTGTCGGGCGGCTGGATCTTCCAGGCCTGATGCCGGCGGCGGTGCGGAACCGAAGGTGACGGCGCAGGTTCTTTCGCCTGAGCCACACGGAAGGAGACCCGCCTGATGCCCAGGGATCGGATGGACGACGCGCGCGGAGGCGGTGACCGCCGCGACCGCCGGGATGAAAGTCGCGGCGGCGCGGGTCCCGCCGCGCGGGATGATTTCGGCCAGGCGGACTTCTCGAAAGACTATGTCTACGACCCGGATCGGCGCACCGCCCATCGCGCGGCCGACGACGCCGGCCGCCGGGCGGACGACTACGGCCAGGCCGACTATTCCGACGACTACGGCTACGATCCCCGGCGCGGCCACGGCTACCGCCGCTTCTCGGAGGACGACCGGGACCATGGCGGTGAGCCGGCGGCCGAGCGCGACTACGGCCGGCGGATGGACACCGGGGACTACCGGCGGGGCGAGCCGCCGGGCCCCGGCGAGCGCGGGCGCTCATGGATGGACCGCGCCGGCGCCTTTTTCGGTGGCCGCGAGGAGCCGGACGGGCCGCGCCGCCGGCGGGGGCCTTCCGACCGCGTGCTCTGGGCGGTGATCGTCGAGCGCCTGGAGGACGAGCGCGCGCTCGACCTGCGCGACGTCGAGGTGCTGGTGGAGAACGCCGAGGTCACCCTCAACGGCACCGTCCGCCGCAAGGAGGACAAGCGCCGCATCGAGGACATCGCCGATCTCGACGGTGTGCGCCACGTGCAGAACAACCTCAGGGTCCGCGACGCCGGCCGACACTGGTTCTAGCTCGGAATGCGGAAACGGCGGCGGAAGCGCTCGACGATGATCGGCGCGGCCGCCGCGCTCAACCCGCCGAGGTCGGCCACCCAGTTGTTCAGCAACGGGCCGAAGGGTGCGCCGGCGAAGAAGTGGGACGCCTCCAGAATGGTGGCGAAGAGCACATAGCCCATGATCACGCGCCGCATCCGCGCCCGCGGCATGGCCGCCAGGGCGGCCAGAAGCGCCACGTAAAAGGCGGCGAAATGCTCGAGGTAATGTGACCGCAGGAACTGCGGCACCATCGAGGGCGGCAGGAAGACCGCGACGGCGATCGCCAGCACGGCGCCCAGGAAGGCCAGCCGGGCCAGCACCGCCAAGGGTCCGGCATCCGGGTAGCGGCCGTGGCCGAGCAGGGTGCGATCCTCATGCATGGCCCGTGTTACCGCGAGGCTTCGGAACCCCCAAGCCCGGCGCAGCCGTTCTTAGTCTCATGAGCAAGGCCATCACCCTGACCCTCCCGCACGAACTGGGCCGCGCCGAGGCGCGCCGGCGCATCGACAAGGGCTTCGGCGACTTCGCCCAGCACATGGGCGGCGCCGCCGGCGTGCTCTCGAAGACCTGGACCGGCGACCGGCTGAGCTTCGCGCTCTCCGCGCTGGGGCAGCAGATCTCCGGGACCATCGACGTCGAGGACGCCGCGATCCGGCTGGAGGTGCTGTTGCCAAATCTGCTCGCCATGATCGCGGGCAAGGTGAAGGGGCGGCTGAAGGCCGAAGGCCAGCTGCTGCTGGACAAGAAATAGCCGCGCCCTGGCGACCGCCGCCGCTGATTCCGTGATCAGCGCCATGTCCGCCCACCTGTCATTCACAGCCAAGGACGCGCCGTCCACAGGCTCAGCTGTCTAATGGTTTGCGTGCGAAGGAGACTCGGCGGCTATCTAGGTCGGCAAGTCGGAGGGCGTGCAGCCATGGACCTCGACAACCTCTCGCCACTGAACAAGGCCCTGCTGATGCAGGCGCTGCCGGACGGTCGACTGGTGAACGTGCTGTATAATCAAGGCGCTCGGGAGGAGGGCGGCTTCGCCCGCGAGCGGCGCTGCTTCGCGCTCGGCGAGCGCGGCTGGCTGGACTTCCTGGGCTGGGAGGGCAAGCCGGTGGCCGGGGCCCACTGCCTGACCCGCTGGGCGCTCTCGCTCAAGGCCCAGGCGATCCTCGCCGCCGCCTGACCCCTGATCTAGGTCTGCGCCTCGCGCACGACGGCCGCCAGGCGCAGGAAGCCTGGCAGGTCGATCGTCTCGGCCCGGGCCTGCGGATCGAGCCCGGCCTGGGCGATCAGCGCCTCGCCGCCGAGGGACTTGAGGCTCGAGCGCAGCATCTTGCGCCGCTGGCCGAAGGCGGCCGCGGTCACCTGCTCCAGCGCCCGCAGGGTCGCCGGGGAGGGCGGATCGGCCCGCGGGACGAGGCGCACCACCGCGGACTCCACCTTCGGCGCCGGCGTGAAGGCCCGCGCCGGCACGTCCATCAGCCGCTGAGCCTCGCTGGTCGCCTGGGCGATGACGGCGAGTCGGCCATAGGGGTCCTCGCCGGCTCTGGCGACGATCCGCTCGGCCACCTCCTTCTGGAACATCAGGGTGAGCGAGGCCGGCCGCCACGGCCCGGTGAGCCATTTGATCAGCAGCGGCGTGCCCACGTTGTAGGGCAGGTTCGAGACCACATGGGCCGGCGCGCCCGCCGCCAGGGCGGCTTCGTCCACGGCGAGCGCATCGCCGAAGACCAGGGTCAGGCTCGGGCACACCGCCGCCAGCTCCTCGAGCAGAGGGCGGAAGCGCTCGTCCTTCTCCACGGCGACGACGGCGGCGCCGGTCTCCAGCAGGGCGCGGGTCAGCCCGCCCGGTCCCGGACCCACTTCGATGACCCGGTCGCCCGCGGCCACGCCCGCCAGCCGGGCGATCTTGCGGGTGATGTTCAGGTCCAGCAGGAAGTGCTGGCCGAAGGACTTCCTTGCCATCAGCCCGTGCGTGGCCAGGCTCTCGCGCAGCGGCGGCAGGTCGGCCGGGCCGGCGCTCATGCCGCTGCGCGCCGCACCGCGATCTCGTGGGCGAGCCGGATCGCCGCCACCAGGCTATCTGGACGGGCGACCCCGCGTCCGGCGATGTCGAAGGCCGTGCCGTGGTCGGGCGAGGTGCGCACGATCGGCAGGCCCAGGGTGACGTTCACCCCGCCCCAGAAGTCCAGCATCTTCACCGGGATCAGCGCCTGGTCGTGGTAGAGGCAGACCGCGGCGTCGTAGCGGCGGCGCATGGTCTCGGGGAACAGGCTGTCGGCGGGGTAGGGGCCCGAGGCGTCGACGCCCAGGTCGCGCAGCGCCCGCACCGCCGGCTCGACGATCTCCACCTCCTCGCGCCCGAGGCTGCCGGACTCGCCGGCGTGCGGGTTGAGCCCGGCCACGGCGACGTGCGGCGCGGCCACGCCGAAGTCGCGGCGCAGGGCCTGGGCGGTCACCAGGCCGGCGTTGACGATCGCCTCCACGCTCAGCAGCGACGGCACCCGGGCGAGCGCGGCGTGCACCGTGACCAGGGTCACCCGCAGGTCTTGGGCGGTCAGCATCATGATCGGCCCGCGCGCGCCGTCCCAGCGGGCGGCGGCGGTCAACTCGCCGAGGAACTCGGTGTGGCCGGGGAACTTGAACCCCGCCTCATAGAGCGGCGCCTTGGCGATCGGGGCGGTGACGACGCCGGCCACGTCGCCGCGCAGCGCCAGGCCGACCGCGGTCTCGATCCACTGGATGATGGCGGGGGCCGCCGCGGCCGAAGGTTGCCCCGCGATCACCGGGGCCCGCAGCGGCAGGTCGAGCACCGGAAGCGCCTCGGGGAAGACCTGCAGCGCCTCCTTCGGCGCGGTGATGCGCCGAAGGATCGAGGAGCCGGCCGCCGACGCCGAGGCGAGCGCCTGGAAGTCGCCGACGGCGAGGAAGGGGGGACCGGAGCCGCGCAGCGCCTGCCAGGCCTTGACCGTAATCTCCGGACCGACGCCGGCCGGGTCTCCGAGCGTGAGCGCGAGCGGCCCGGTCTTCACCGCGTCTCGATGGTGGCGGAGTTGCGCAGGTCGCGCATGTAGCGGCGCGCAATCATCGCCAGCTGCTGGCCATAGAGGCGGTTCTCGACGTCGTCGTGGTTCAGCTGCTGGCCGCCGGAGGCGCGCTTGCCGCAGACCGCCACCAGGTGGAGCCCCACCTTGGTGCGGATCGGGTCGGAGATCTGGCCCACCTCCAGGGTCTGGGCGGCCTGGCGGAATTCCGGCGCCAGGTCGGAGATCTCCGCCTCGCCCAGGTCGCCCGCCACCACGCCCGGCGCCTTGGCCGCGGCGCCTTGCAGGTCCGCGCAGCCCTTGGCCGCGGCGCGCACGCTCTGCAGCTTGGCGCGCGCCGCGTCCAGGTCGGCCTGCGAGGCGGTGGCCGGCAGGGCGATGGCCGCCTGCTTCAGGTCCACCACGGTCGCACCGGCGCCCGAGCGCTTGTCGCGCAGATAGATGATGTAGACCCCGTCCTTGACGGGAATGGGCGCGGAGAGCTGGCCCGGCCGCAGCTGTTCGAGGGCGGCGTCGACTTCGGGCGGCATTTCCCCAGGGCTCACCCAGCCCGCGTCGCCGCCGGCCGCGGCGGTGGCGGCGGCGGAGAACTGCTTGGCGACGGACGGGAAGGGCGCGCCCTGCTGCATCTGGGTGATCAGCTGCTGGGCGCCCTGCACCGCCGCCGGCATGCCGCCCACGCGGTTGGCGTCGATCAGCACTTCGCTGACCTGGTACTGCGGCTTGGAAGCGGCGGCGGAGAGCCTCGCCTGGGTCGCCTTGATCTGGTCCTCGCCGATCCGCAGGCGCGAGCCGTAGCGGCCCTGGATCCAGCGCTGCCAGCTGAGCTGCGCGCGCAGCTCCTGGAACAGGGTCTCCTGGCTGATGCCCTGCCCCTTCATCGCCCCCAGGAAGGCGTCGGTCGACATGTTGTTCTCTTTGGCCATGCCGGCGACCTCCTGGCGCACCTCGTCGTCGGTGGCGATGATGGTCATCTTCTGTTCCCTCTCGACGCGCTTCAGCTCGTGCAGCTGCAGGTGCTCGTCGATCAGGGAGATCAGCGCCTCGCGCTGGAACTGCGGCAGCGTCTGCTCGGTGGGCTGGACGCCGGAGGTCGCGATCAGCAGCCGCATGCGCTGCGCCAGGTCGTAGGTCGAGATGATCTCGTCGTTCACCACCGCGGCGACCGACTCCGACAAGGGCCGCGGCGCCTGGATGGCGCCCGGCGCCGGGGCGGACGCCAGCTGGGCC
>JAQGIJ010000405.1 GCA_028291285.1 Phenylobacterium sp.
GTGAAGAGCACCGAGGCGTCGCCAGAACCCGGCGCAAGGGCCTCCAGCAAAATTCGCGGCGCGCTATCCGTCCGCCCGGCGAACAATACGCCGACGCTATCCACGATCCCCAACTTCGCGATCCGGACGGCTTCGGGCGGCAGGCGTTGGAAGTGCATGTCGGCGAGGAAACGACCTAGGTCGCATGTGATAGCTGTCGCCACTCCGCCCGCTCTCCCTTGCCTCGCGCCCGGGGCGCCGGCGCGCCTTCGGACAGCTTGCGCCACTGGACCTCGGTTCGGATAGGCTGTTGGCTGAAGCGAACGAGCACGCGAGCTTTGGCCCGGCGGCAAGGGACGTGTGCGTCGACGCGGCGCCTGCCTCGCCGCCCCAATGCACACCGGGAGACGACGATGCCCGCCTATTCGAGCGCTGACCATCACCTCGCCGAGACGGTCCGATGGGACCCGGCTCGGGGCGCGGAAAGGATCAACGATTTCATCTGGATGTCGCGCGGGACCTCCAACGGTTATTTGCTCACCAGCGAGGCGGGGGAGGTGGTGGTCAACACCGGCGCGCCAGGCGAGGGCGCGCGGTATCGCGAGCGGTTTGAACAGGCGCTCGGGCGGCGACTGGACGTGAAGAAGATCGTCTTCACTCAGAACCACTTCGACCACATTGGCGGCTGGAGCCATTTCGCTGGCGCGGGCGTAGAGACGATCACGCAGCGCAACTTCCCGGTCCTGCTCCGCGAGCGGGCGATGCTGGGCGCATTCTTCCCCCCGCGGGGACGGCGCGTGCTGCACGCCATCATGCCTCCGCCGGACCAGCCAGCCACGGTGCGGACCGCGCCCCAGCCGGACAATCCGACCCTGTTCGACGAAACCCATGCCTTCGAAGTCGGTGGGCGGCGCTACGAGCTCTATTCCGCGCCGGCCGGCGAAACGTTGGACTCGCTGATGGTCTGGCTGCCGGCGGAGAAGATCGTCTTCACGGGCAATTGGATGGGCGCCCTCTACGGGGCGTTGCCGCATTTCTACACGTTGCGCGGAGATCGCCAGCGCAGCGTGCCGCAGTTCATGCGTGACCTTGAGCGGCTGATCGCCTGGGCGCCCGAGACGCTGATCACCGGCCACGACGAGCCGATCGTCGGCGCCGAGCGCATCGGCGCGGACATGACCAGGCTGCTGTCAGCCGTGCGCCACATTCACGACGCCACCGTCGAGGGCATGAATGCCGGCACGCCCCTGTCCGTGCTCATGGCCGAGATCGACCTTCCGCCTGAGCTGACGATGGCGCCGGGGCGCGGGCCGGTTTCCTGGTATGTGCGTGCGGTCTATGAGGAATACACCGGCTGGTTCCGCCATGAGGCGACCACCGAGCTGTACGCTGAGCCGCCACGGTCGATCTGGCCGGAACTGGCCGCCATGGCGGGCGGACCCGAAGCGCTGGCGGCGCAAGCGCAGCAACGGCTGGCGGCGAAGCAGCCGGTCCAGGCGCTGCATTTCCTGGAAATCGCCCTGGCCGCCGATCCTACGAATGCGGCGGCGCGGACCGCGGAGGTCTCTGCGCTGGAACAGCTGATCGAGCTCACCGGAGGTCGCACGTTCGATGAGATCGGCTGGCTCGAGACCCGGATCGCCGAGGCCCGGGCCGCGCTTGGACGACCATAAGGAGGAGGGAAGCGCGATGAGCGGATCGACTCATGCCGCGGCTGGCGGCGTCATCGACATCACCGACATGAGACAGCCGCGGCTGACCGAACTGCAGCGGCAGGCCGTCGAGAATGCGCCGGAGGTGGAGCTGGAGGAATCCGTCGTGCTCGAGCTCGCGCGCCAGGCGACCGGTCTGGCCGATTTCGGGGACGAGGACTTCCGCGAGCGGCTCAGGCTTTGGCTGAAGTGCGCGCGCGACGATAGGGAGCTCTCCCGATTGGGCCGAGCCACCATCTTCGGCATGGCCGTGCGCTATGCAGGCGTCCGGCTCCGCATCGAGGACCTCGTCCGCCGCCATCCGGAGATCCTCGACATCCCCATCGAGCGGCCACTGGTGATCGCCGGCCTGCCGCGTTCAGGCACGACCCACCTGCAGAACTTCCTTGCCGCCGACAAGCGGCTGCGCTCCCTGCCGTATTGGGAGGCGATCCGCCCCGTGCCCGCGCCCGACGAGATCGCCGCCCCCGGCGAAGAGGATCCGCGGCACGCGAAATGCGCGGTCGAATGGGCCAGGGCTGACGCGCTCTTGCCCTACAGCAAGGCGATGCATGAATTCTCTCCCGACCATATTTCCGAGGATGTCGAGTTCAGTTGCGTCGACTTCGGCAGCTACCACATCGAGTGGCTGACCTTCTCGCCCGAGTGGCGCGACTACTGCTTGTCGCACGACCAGACAGGCATCTACCGCTATCTGAAGAAGTGCCTGCAGGTGTTGAATTTCCTGACCGGGTCCAAGCGCTGGCTGATGAAATGCCCGCAGCACATGGAACAGCTCGTGCCGCTGACCACCGTATTCCCCGACGCCACGGTCGTTATCACCCACCGCGATCCCATCGGCTCGATCCAGTCGGCGATCACCAACAACTGCTACCGCCAGCGCATCTCGCGCACGCGGGTCTGTCCCGACGAGACCGCCGAATACTGGATCGACCGTTACGAGCGGCTGCTGCGCGCCTGCGTGCGCGACCGCGACAAGCTCGATCCGGATCGAACCGTAGACGTCTATTTCGATCGCTTCATGGAGGCGCCGATGGCCACGGTCGAGGAGGTCTACGTCAAGGCGGGGCTGACGCTCGACCAGCAGCTGCGCGCGGACATGGCCGCCTTCCTCGACGCCAACCCGCGCGGCAAGCACGGCAAGGTGCATTACGACCTGCGGCGCGACTTCGGCCTGACGCCCGAGGAAGTCCGCGAGCGGTTCGAGTTCTACTTCGAGCGTTTCCCGGTGAAGGTGGAAGTGACGTAACCGGCGAGCGGCCCGGTTCGCCTCTTGCACCTCGGCACGAGACATGGCGGCCAGTACGTAAGCACGGCCAGGGTGGCGGACGCGGCCTATGGCGCGGGCCTCATGCGAGACGCCGCCCGCCGTCGACATGGACGATCTCGCCGGTGACGAACGCCGCTGCCTCGGACGCGAGGAAGACCGCCGCCGCACCGATCTGGCTGGCCTTGGCCCGATGCTCCGGCAGCACCCCAGGCTTGAAGATGGACTTCAGCAACGCGGCCTTCTCGGGCGTCAGGGTGGCGAACACGCCGCTGCCCGGACGCGAACGGCTGCCCGCGCTTATCGGGTCGTTCGGATCGTCTGGTTTCGTCGCGTACGGCGCGATGGCGTTCACCGTTACGCCCGACAGACCGACCTCCGCCGCCAGCACCTTCGTGAAGCCGTGCACCCCTGCCTTGGCCGCGGAATAGACCGCCAGGTAGGGATCGCCGATCACCCCGGACATCGAGCCGATGTTGACGATCCGGCCCCAGCCCCGCGACATCATGCTGGGAAGGAACACCCGGCTGCAGTTCAGTGTGCTGGTCAGGTTCAGGTCGATGTCCGCCCGCCATTCATCGGGGCTGGACTCCACGAAGGGGCCGACGTCGACGTTGCCGCCAACGTTGTTGACCAGCACGTCAATGCCGCCGCAGGTCTCCATCACCCGGCCGCCGAGCGCCTCCACCTCCTCATAGCGGGTCACGTCGGCGCGCATCCAATGGGCCTTGGCCGCGCCGGCCTGCAGCGCCTTATTCACGACCCACTGGCCCTGGGTGTCGTCACGTCCGACGACCACCACCTCCGCGCCCTCCTTGGCGAAGGCTAGGGCGATCCCCGTTCCGATATTCGCGGTGGCGCCGGTCACCAGCACCACCCGACCCGCCAGTTGTGTGTCCATCGAAGCCCTGCCGTTCGCCTTGTTGCTCGATTAGAGAATGCTGAGAAACTCTCGGCCATCGGAGCATAGCCAAGCACATGCGCGCGCTTTCGCTGCACCACCTTGTCGCACCGGACATCAGCGCCGCGGAGCTCGTGCGCGTCGCCGCCGAGCTCGGCTGTCGTCAGGTCTGCCTGTTCACCCAGGACCCGAACGCCGGGCTCACCTTTCCGGTGGTTGCAGACGACGAGCTGCCGCACCTTCGTCAGGTCATGGAGAGCTGTGGGGTGACAGCCTATGGCGTGGCTTCGTTCGGCCTGACGCCTGAGGTCGATGTCACCGCCTACGGCCCGGCGTTGGAGCGGGGCGCAAGTCTCGGCGCCTCTCGGGCCAATGTGCGCATTCTGGACGCCGATGAATCCCGCGCGACGGACAATTTCGCCGCCTTCGCCCAACTTTGCGCCAGCCGCGGAATAGAAGCCGGCATCGAGTTCATGGGCTTCGGCGCTTCCGATGCATTTCCGCAGGCGCTTCGGATCCTGCAGTCCGCAGGGTGCGGGAAGATCGCCCTGGACGCGCTCCACGTCGTCCGGACCGGCACGCCTTTGGCCGCCCTGCAGCGCCTCGACCCCGGCCTCATCGGCTATGTCCAGCTGTGCGATGGGCCGCTTGCGGCGACGCCGGCCGACTATGCGCGGGAAGGTGCGTTCGATCGGCTGCCGCCAGGCGAAGGAGAATTCCCGCTGCGCGAACTCTTGGCGCTGGTCCCCGCGGACTTCCCGGTTTCGCTCGAGGCGCCGAGCGAGCGATGGCGCGCCCAAGGCCTCAGCGCCCATGAGCGAGCGCGCCGGGTGGTCGACGCGACCCGCCGTCTGCTGGCGGAGGCGCAGGCCTGAAGCTGTCGAGCGCCGGGCTCGCGGGCATTTCCGGCGATCCCAGGCATGGCGCGAGCCACATATCGTCTTGGACTTAAAGTTCCCGCACCCGATATTGGACGCTGTACACCGTCTGGGCAATTTTGGCCGCCCAGAGGGAAGCATGCCCCGCGCCGCGGTGAACGCCATGACCGGCAAGGTCGCCCTGGTGATGGGCGGCGGCGGCGGCATAGGCCGCGCAGTGGCTTTCGAGTTGGCGGCGGCCGGAGCCGCGGTGGTCGTCGCCGGCCGCACCGCGGAGCCGTGTCGCAAGACGGTGGCGGCGATTTCGGAGGCGCTGCCGAACGCCCGCGTCAGCGCTGCGGCGGCCGACATCCTTGACTACGCCGCCTGCCGCAACCTTGTCGCCGAGGTGATCGACGAGGCTGGGCGGCTCGACGCTCTGGTAAACTGCGCGAACGTCGCCGTCGCCGGCATGGGCGGGCGGTTCGAGCAGCTGGATCCAGCCCGGTTCGATGGGTTCCTGAGCGCGAGCTTGACCGCTCTGTTCAACATCTTCCACGCTGCGCTGCCGGCGATGCGCGGACGCGGCGGAGCGATGGTCGCGTTCGCCTCAGATTCCGGGAAGGTCGCCGCTCCCAACCAGACGATGATCGGCGCCACCCGCTCGGCGATCATGATGTTCACCCGATCGCTGGCCCTGGAAGTCGCGGCTCAGGGCGTGCGGGTGAACTGCATCTCCAGTTCCTTCGTCAAGGATACGCCGGTCTACGATATGGTGATGGGCGGTCCGCTGGCGTCGCGGGCGCGAACCGCCGCGCGCCGTGCGGGTCTCGGCTTGCCGGGCGCCGACGACCTTGCCGGCCTCGCCCGCTTCCTCTGCAGCGACGCCGCCGCCCACCTCACCGGCCAGGTGATCAGCGTCAACGGCGGCGTCACGGCCGCCTAGACCCTGTCCCACCGGACTGAGGCAAGTCAGATGGGATGAACAGGGTCATCTCCTTGCGTCAGCTCAGACGGCCAACCTCGATGTCGTACGCGGCGACCTGTACGCGCTCGTAATAGTCGCCGCGTTGGAAAGGGCTTCCCTGCAGGAAGGCCTCGGCCTGTGCGAAACTCTCCGCGTCGATCAGGCCGAGAAGCC
>JAQGIJ010000424.1 GCA_028291285.1 Phenylobacterium sp.
GGCGGCGGCGTTCCAGATGCCCGCCACCATCGCCGCCGGCAGAATGCTCGCTTCGAAGCTGTTGGAGCCGATGATGAAAGGCACGCGGGCTTGGCGGCCTGCGGCGAAGGCCTCGACCGGATCCTCGACGATCAGCTTGCCGTCGACGACCGGGCCGCGGCCGCCGTCTGTCATGCTGGCCGAGCCGAGGATCTGCGCCGCCGGGATCGCCCGCAGCGCCGCGGGCGTGGCGTCGGTGACGCCGAGCGAGGCGGCATAGGCGCGGCCAGCCTCGATCGCGGACGGCTGTGGTCCCGTGGGGCCCGAGCCAGGCGTGTCCAGGCCGAGCATGGTGCGGAAGTTTGCTGATCCGCCCCCGGACTCGACGATCGCCTTGGCGAACAGCCCGCGCGCCGAGGGCATGGTCAGGAGATAGTTCACCGCGAACCCACCCGCCGACTCGCCGAAAATGGTGACGTTTGCCGGGTCGCCGCCAAAGGCTGCGATATTGTCATGCACCCAGCGCAGCGCCGCCACCTGGTCCATGAGGCCATAGTTGGCCACCGGCTCCTCGGTGCGCTGAGCCATCAGCGCCGGGTGGGCGAAGAAGCCGAAGCGGTTGAGCCGGTAGTTGATCGTCACCACCACCACCCCGTGCTTGGCGAGGTTCGACCCCTCATAGATCGGCCAGGCGCCGGAGCCGGTGGAGAAGCCGCCACCATGGATCCAGACCATAACCGGCCGCGGCGTGGCGGCCGGTTGTGCGGGGCGCCAGACGTTGAGGTAGAGGCAGTCCTCGCTGATGGGCTGCGGCTTCCACCTCATGCCCGGCATGGCGTTCTGCATGCAGTCGGCGCCGTAGCTCACGGCCGGGCGCACACCGGTCCAGGCGGCCGGGCGCCGCGGGGCCCGCCAGCGCAGCTCGCCCACCGGCGGCGATGCGTAGGGAATGCCAAGAAACCGATCGACCGAACCATCGGAGGCGCCCTCCAACCGGCCCTGGACAATCGTCGCCTGAGGAGCGGCCGTAGCCGAGCCCGCGCCCAGCAGCGACAGGGCCAAGGCAAGTTTCAGCAGCAGCCTCATGGCCCGCTCCCCCTGGCGCGTATTTGCTTGTTCGGCCCTCCGCGCGCCCGGAGGACGCCGCGACTATAGACGGACCCGGACGCGACGGAACAGCTGACCCGAGGACAGCTATGCGCGATCGTAGCGCTCCCCGAGTGAGCTTTCCGCGAGCGTCAGTTCCGCGCAGCGCCAGGAGCGGTCCTTCGCTCCAGTCCGGAAAGCGGACGTCAGGTAGCCGTGACCCCCTATTCCACCGCACAGCGGCCGACGAAGCGCCGGGCGCGGAACAGGAGCCGCAAGCGCCCGTTAGCGCTGCCGTGAGCGCTGTCTCGATCCGTATATTGGCCAGCCTTTCGCTAGGCCTACTGCTCGGCGCCGCGCTCTCCGCTTTCACGCCGGACCATGCGGCCGGCGTATTGGCGGTGGCGCAGCCGGTCGGGAAGCTCTGGCTGGACGCGCTCACCATGACGGTGACGCCGCTCGTATTCGGTCTGGTGGTGACGGGAGTCGCCGCCCCGGTAAGGGCTGGCGGGGTGGCTGGCCGCGCCTTCGCCTGGTTCGCTGCCCTGTTGATCGGCGCCTGCGCAGCGAGCGCCTGCGTCACGATGATCCTGCTGCAACTGTGGCCTCTCAGCGTGGGGTTGGCGCGACCGGCCGTCGCCGGGGCTTTGCCCCAGGTGGCGTCGGCCGGCGAATGGATCACCGGCTTCATCCCGACCAACCCCATCAAGGCGGCCGCGGAGACAGCTGTCGCCCCCTTGGTGGTCTTCGCCCTTCTGTTCGGTTTCGCCGCCCGCAAGATCGCTGCGCCGCTCAGGCTTAGCCTGATCTCCGTGATCGAGGCGATCGTCGAGACCATGCTGGTCATCGTTCGCTGGGTGCTTTGGCTTGGGCCGGTGGGCGTCGGAGCCCTTGCCATCGCCGTCGGCGTTCAACTCGGCGCGGGTGCTTTTGGAGCACTCCTGCACTACGTCCTCTTGGTTTCCTGCGCCTGTCTCACCATTACGATCCTCGCCTACCCCATGGTGGCCGCCTTCGGGCGTGTGTCGCCGATAAGCTTCGCCCGCGCCTGCGTTCCGGCCCAGGTGGTGGCTTTCAGCACGCAATCCTCGCTGGCCTCGCTGCCGGCGATGATCGAAGCCGCGCCGGGGCTGCCGGTAAGTGATGAGGCCGCGGGCGTGGTCCTGCCGCTGGCGGTGTCTGTCTTCCGCGCGGCCAGCGCAGCGGCGAATGTCGCGGTCACAATCTACTTGGCGCATTTCCACGGGATGACGCTTGGACCAGGCGCGCTCGTGGTCGTTGTGCTCGTGGCCGCAGTCGTGAGCCTTGCCGCAGTCGGCCTGCCGGCTCAGGTGTCCTTCTTCGCCACGATTGCCCCGGTCTGCCTGGCGATAGGCGTTCCCCTCGTCATGTTGCCGCTTCTGTTGGCGGTCGAGAGCGTGCCCGACCTCTTCCGGACGGTTGGCAACGTAACGGCCGACCTCGCCGTGACCCGGATCGTCGGCCGGCAGGATGGTCGCCGCAGCCTGGCGACGCCGCCTTGATGCTTTAGCGCATCCGCGATTCGGTGGCTGAGGGTCAGCTGCTGCTGTGGCGACCGTCTAACAACCGCTCAGCGCCAGGAGCAGTCCTTCGAACCGCCGCCCGCGCGAAAGACCGGCCGCGAGCCATGGGAGACGCTCAGGTTGAGAGCAAGAGCGTGAAGCCGCCAGATCCTGCGGTTGTCGCTGTGGCGTCAGCCCAGTCCCGCGGCGAACATGTCCGCCTTGCCCAGGGGCACGCCGTTGCTGCGCAAGATCGCATACACCATGGATGCGTGGAAGTTGATGTTGGTGGCGGCGAAGACGGTCAGCCACTGCGCCGCCGGAAATGTGGGGGCCATCCCAGGCATGATCTCGAAGGTCAGCGGCGCTTCGTCTCGGCCTTCGAATTGCTCTGGCGTAAGCGTGCGCAGATACGCCAGGGCGGCGTCGAGACCCGCGTTGAATCCGACGACGTCGAGGTCGGCCGCAATCCCCTCCGGGGGCTCCAGGCCGGCGACCCGCGCCGTCCAGGTCCTGCTGAAATTGGCGACCACCATTAGCTGGAAGCCCAGCGGATGCATGTCCTCTGCGAGACGCCAGCCGAGCATCTCCTGCTCCGTCATCCCAAGGCTGGCCGCATGAGTCGCGCCTTTGGTGAGGAGGTGCTTGGTGGCGATAACGGAACGGGCGAACAGGTCGACGAAGCTGTAGAGGTTGGTGGTGGACATGGGCTCCCCTGAACGTTGTTCCGCTCCATAAGGCGGGCCGAGCGGGTCGTCGACGGCGCAGTGGCCGCGAACGGGCACGAGCGGAGATAGCGGAGCGGCCAGGAACTAGACCCTCCGGCAAAGACCCTCAGCTCAGGCTCAGGCGGGATGAAGCCCGCTGGCCGCCGGGCCTACCGGGCGAGCACGATGTGGGTGGCATGCTCGCTGGCCAGGTGCTCTGTGACGCGGAAGCCGAGCGCCGGCAGGTCGACGCCAGCGAACATCGCCTCGCCCTGCCCGAGCACGACCGGCGAGAAGGCGAAGTGCAGCTCGTCGATCAGGCCGGCGCGCAGATACTGGCGCACCGTCTCGACGCCGCCGCCGATCTTGACGTCGAGATCGCCGGCCGCCGCCCTGGCCTGCTCGAGCGCGGCCTCGACTCCTCCAGTCACGAAGATGAAGGTCGTGCCGCCCTCCATCTCGATCGGATCGCGCGGATGGTGAGTCAGCACGAAGGTCGGCGCATGATAGGGCGGATTGGCGCCCCACCAGCCCTTCCAGCTTTCGTCCGGCCACGGACCGCGGATGGGGCCGAACATGTTGCGGCCGAGGATGAACGCGCCGAACCCGTTCATCGCGCGCTGCGCATAGGCCTGATCGAGGCCGTCGGAGCC
>JAQGIJ010000425.1 GCA_028291285.1 Phenylobacterium sp.
CGCGCGTCGCTGGACGACATCCGCGCGCGCTTTCCCTCGATGGCCAAGATCGGGCCGGTGCAGCGGATGCGCGAGATCGTCGACTCGGCCCTGCCGGGCGTGCCGCTGCGCCACACGCCGACGCCGCCGCCGCAGCTGCGTGTGCTGCCGGGCTATGTCTATTTCGAGCTCGATCGCAGCGCCCCCGACTGGCGCGAGTTCGCCCGCGCCCCGGCGCTCGGGCTGCACGTCGCCGGCGACTGGCCGGACCTGAAGCTCGAGCTCTGGTGCGTCAAGAGCAACGCCCGATGAGCGACAACGGCGACGAGAAGAATCCCAACAAGACGGTGTTCCGCCCGTCGCCGCTGCAGTCTTTGAAGGGCGGGGCCGCGCCGGGTCCGCAGGGCACCAGCTTCACGCCCGCGCCCGGCGCAGCGCCGTCGCCCCAGCCCGCCGCCGCGGCTCCCGCGCCTGCGCGCGACGACGACATTCCCCTGCCGCCGCCGGCCGCCCGGCCGCGCAATCCGATGATGGCCGCCGCCGCGCCCGCCCTGGCGCTGATCGCCGGGGTCCGCTCCGGGCGCGTGCAGATCGGCCTGCCCGAGCTGCACCAGAAGGCCACGGCCGCCGTGGCCGCCTTCGACCAGGCGCTGAACGCCGCCGGCTATGACCCCGAGACGCGCCAGCGCGCCCGCTACGCGGTCTGCGCCACCATCGACGACATCGCCCAGAACCTCCCCGGCCATGCCGCCGACGGCGCGGAGTGGGCGCGCCGCAGCCTGGTGGTGATGGCGTTCAACGAGAACATCGGCGGCGACCGGTTCTGGCGGCTGCTGGACGAGATGCTGGCCAGGCCCACGGAATCCGTGGACCTGATCGAGCTCTACCACGCCTGCCTGGCGGCCGGCTTCGAGGGCCGCTACCGGGTCACGCCCGACGGCAAGTCGCGCCTGCACGAGATCCTGGCCCGGGCCTACGCCGCCCTGCAGCATCCGCGCAGCCTGTCGCAGACCGAGCTCGCGCCGCACTGGAAGGGCCAGCCCACGCCGGCGCGCCGCGTCGGCTTCTGGGCGCCGCTGGCGCTCGCCGCCGGCATCGCCTTCGCCATCTTGCTGGTGATCTTCATCCTGCTGCGGGTGGTGCTGATGCAGACCGGCCAGCCGTCGCTGAAGGCGTTGCACGAGATCAATCCCGGCCAGCCGCTCAGGCTGTCGCGCGTCGCGCCCGCGCCGCCCGCCCCGACCAGCACCCAGCTGCAGCGCCTGCAGGGCTTCCTCGCCCCGGAGATCGCCCAGCACCTGGTGGCGGTGGAGCAGGATCCGCAGAGCATCCGCGTCCGCACCACCGTCGGCCAGCTGTTCAAATCCGGCTCCGACGCCCTGGAGCCCGGCCGGCAGTCCCTGTTCGAGCGTATCGCCGCGGCGGTGCAGACCGAGAAGGGACCCGTGCGGGTGGAGGGCCACGCCGACTCCGACCGGCTGGCGAGCCTGGCCTTCCCCGACAATTTCGCGCTCTCCAAGGCGCGGGCGGAGACCGTGGCCGGCATCCTGCGAAGCAAGCTCACCGACCCCGGCCGGGTCAGCGCCCAGGGCTTCGGCGACAGCCAGCCGATCGCGCCGAATGCGACGGCGCAGGGCAAGGCGCTGAACCGCCGGGTCGAGATCGTCCTGCAGCGCGGCCAGTAGGCGGACATGAAGCGTTTCTTCACCAACTGGTGGCTCCTGACCGGCGTAGCGGCCCTGCTGATCGCCCTGCTGCTGGCCCTCGTCCTTCCGCTGGTGGCCCCGGTCATGCGGCCCTGGTGGGTGCGCCTGCTCTGGGTGCTGCTGGTCGCCGCGGTCTGGGGCGCGTTCGCTCTGATCCGGGTCCTGAAGGCGCGCAAGGCCGCCGCCGAGATCGCCGCGGAGATCGCCGCGCCGAGCCCGGGCGACGCCGAGGCCGAGGCGCTCAGCCAGCGCATGCGCACCGCGCTGGCCGGCCTGCGCTCGGCCGCCGGCGGGCGCCGCGACTACCTCTACGATCGCCCCTGGTACGTGATCATCGGACCGCCCGGCGCGGGCAAGACCACCGCGCTGCTCAACTCCGGCGTCCAGTTCCCGTTCTCTGATGCGGCGCTGAAGGGCGTCGGCGGCACCCGCAACCTGGACTTCTGGTTCGCCGACGAGGCGGTCCTCGTCGACACCGCCGGCCGCTACACCTCGCAGGACTCCGAGTCCGCCACCGACGCGCGCGGCTGGGAGCAGTTCCTGCGGCTGCTGCGCCGTTCGCGGCCGCTGCAGCCGATCAACGGCGTGCTGGTGGCCATCGGCCTCGACGAGATCATGGGGGCCGACCGGCGCAAGCTGGACGAGCACGCCGCGGCGGTCCGCCGCCGCCTGGCCGAGCTGCGGCGCACGCTGGAGGTGGAGGCGCCGGTCTATGTGCTGTTCACCAAGGTCGACCTCCTGGCCGGCTTCTCGGAGTTCTTCGACGACCTCGACGTCGAGGGTCGCCGCGCGGTGCTGGGCGCCACTCTCGAGCCCGGCGCGCCGCTCACGCTCGACGCGCTGCTCAGCGCCTTCGACCAGGTCGCCCAGGCGCTCGCCGACCGCATGGCCAAGCGGCTGCAGGAGGAGACCGACCCGCGCCGCCGCAGCCTGATCCTCGGCTTCCCCGCCCAGATCGCTTCGCTGCGGGCGCGCATCGCGCGCTTCCTGGACGGCGCCTACCTCGCCGACCAGCCGGAGCGGCCGCGGGTCCGCGGCTTCTACTTCACCAGCGGCGTGCAGAGCGGGGCTCCGCTGGACCGGCTGCTGAGCGGCGTGGCGCAGGTCTATGACGCGCCCGCGCCGCAGGCCCGCGCGGCCGGCGGACGCGCCTACTTCCTGAACCGGCTGCTCAAGGAGGTGGTGTTCCCCGAGGCCGGCCTGGTGCAGAGCGACCCGAAGGCCGCCGCGCGCCGCCGCACCCTGCTGATCTCCGGCCTCGCCGGCGTCGCCGCCGTCAGCCTGCTGATCGTGCTGCTCTGGGGCGTGAGCTTCCTGCAGAACCGCACCCTGCAGGACCATCTGCTCGCCGCCGCCCAGAACGTCGCGACCGAGCAGCGCAACAGCGGCATCGACCTCGTCGAGGTGCGCGAGGGCGACCCGGACCTGGAGCAGGCGCTCTCGTTGCTGCGCGCCATGCGTGAGCTGCCGCGCGGCTACGCCGACCAGGCCAAGGGCGGCGCGCCGCTCCTGATGCGCTTCGGCCTGTTCCAGGGCGGCCACGCGGCTGCGGCCAAGCAGGCCTATCTCGAGACGCTCCAGCGCGTCCTGCTGCCGCGCGTCCTGCTGCGCCAGGAGCACTACATGCAGGACCACCGGCAGGAGCCGCTGAAGCTCTATGAGCCGCTGAAGGTCTATCTGATGCTGGGCGGCCAGGGGCCGCTGGATCCCAAGGCCGCCCGCGCCTGGATCGCCGCGGACTGGGAGGCCGACAGCTTCCCCGGCGCCGACCGCGCCCAGGTGCGCGAGGAGCTGACGCAGCATCTCGACGCCCTGCTGGCGGACCCGCAGCTCGGCCGGGTGTGGCCGTCGCGCCAGGCGCCGCTCGACGGCGCGCTGATCGAGGCGGCCCGGGGCAGCGTGCAGACCCTGTCCCTGGCCGACCGCGCCTACGCCATCCTGCGGCAGAAGGCGGCGACCTCGGGCCAGCCCGGCTGGCGCGCCGACAGCGTGCTGGCCAGCGGCGACCGCCAGGCCTTCGTCAACGGCGACGCCGTGATGGCGCTCAACGTGCCCTACTTCTTCACCCGGCCTGGCTTCGAACGGGGCTATCAGCTCGGCCTGCAGACCGTGCAGGCGGACCTGGAGCGCGACCTCTGGGTGATGGGGGCCGACGCCGACAAGGCCGCGATCCGCGGCCAGGTGGCCGGCGTGCGCCCCGGCGTCGCGGCGCTCTACGCCCGCGAGTACATCGCCGCCTGGGACAACGTCGTGAAGGCGCTGCAGCCGGCCAACTACTTCACCAATCCCGCGGCGCTGGGCGCGTTCACACGCACCCCCTCGCCGTTCAAGCTGGTGCTGCTGGAAGTCCGCAAGAACACCACCTTCGGCGGCGGTCCCGCGGCTGGCGCGTCGAAGTTCATCCCGCCGGCGCTGGCGGCCGCGGCGGGCGGCGGCAGCGGCGTCGACGCAGGCCAGACCATCCAGGCCTACTTCAAGCCGCTGCAGGACTACGTCGGCGACGG
>JAQGIJ010000209.1 GCA_028291285.1 Phenylobacterium sp.
TGATGGCGGGCGAGAAGGGCAGCCGCATCGCGCTGCCGAACTCGCGGATCATGGTGCACCAGCCCTCGGGCGGCTTCTCCGGCAAGGCCTCGGACATCGAGCGCCACGCCGAGGACATCATCAAGACGAAGAAGCGGCTGAACGAGATCTACGCCAAGCACACCGGCCAGCCGCTGGAGGTCGTCGAGGAGACCCTCGACCGCGACTACTTCATGAGCGCCGAGGAAGCCCGCGACTGGGGCATCGTCGACCACGTCTGGGAAAAGCGCGACACCGACACCTGAGGCCGACCGACGCGGGTCAGGTCGCCGAGGGGCGCTCGCCAAGCCGGCGGGCGCCTCTTTCGATTCGGCTCAGGCCCAGTCAGACCCAGGTGTCGAGGTTCTCGCCGGTGCCCGGCTCAAGGGCGCGGCCGCGCTTGGGCCGCTTGCGGCCGGTCAGCTTGCGCAGGGCCTCGTCGTCGAGTCGGCGTGTCACCGGCTTGATCGGCGTGATCGGACGATAGGTGACGGGCTGGAGGGCCACGGGCCGGGTCCTTGGTTCAAGTCTGCCCATCTAGCATCAGGGCTAGCCGTTAATCGGGGGTTAGCCGCCGACGGCCTCCGCCCGCGCCTGCCGTGACACTCTCCCATCTTCTCACTCAGGAGCCACGCACGTATAGCGGTCGGCGAACCACTCCTCGGACATTAAGTGATGACAGACATGAGCGCGCTCCGAGTGCGGCCTTCGAGCATTCCGCCCGGTGAAGCCGGCCCCGCACCGGCGATGACCCATCCTGATCCGATGCCAAGAGTCTTCGGCCAGTTCGAGCGGGACTATTATGAAGGTGGCACGCGGCCGGGGGACGTCGTAGACGCCAAGACCTTCGACTACCTCGCCGATCGGCTGCATGAGGGTCGCTACCCCTTCCTGTCGCTTGATGTGTTCGACACCCTGCTGCTGCGCAATGACAAGTGCGAACGTCGCCGGTTCTGGGAGATCGCTGAGCGTTGGGAAAAGTTGCTTCCGCTCTGCAGCGGTCCAACTAGCTGTATGGATCTCTACCTTGCTCGGGTGCGTGCGGCGGAGATTTGCTACTCGTGCGGGCCGATCTTGGCGTCTACACAAGAAGGGCGCCTCGATAGCCTCGTCGGCGTCATGCTGTCGCTCCTGAATCTCCCACAGGACTTGCTTGGCGAGTTCATGTCGGCGGAACTCGCCTACGAAGCAGAAAACCTTACGCCCAATCCCGTCATTGTCTCGCTAGTCGAGCAACATCGACGTAATGGCGGTGACGTTATGTTGCTTTCAGACATGTACGTCTCGGGCGCTCAGATCCATGGGATGCTGCGGCATTTCGGAATTGGTGATATTTCGGCCCATATTTATTCAAGCGCCGATTCAACTGTAAACAAGCGATCTGGAACGATCTTCGGGCCCGCAGCGCGGGCGATTGGCGCAGATCCGCGCGAGATCTTTCACATCGGCGATAATTATACGTCAGACTTCGCAATGCCGCGCCTGAGCGGGTGGGCGGCTCAGCATCTCCCGGTTCCGCTGTGCGAAGAGCGGCTGCGGGAGCGCGACCTGCGTACGTTCCTGGAAACGATTGCGGGAGTGGAGCGGTGAGCGAAGAGATTGCGTCGGCCCAGGAGGCGTACGGGTTTGCGCGACTAGGCCCGATCGTCGCTTACTTTCTCCACGATCTTGAAGGCGTTCTCGAAAGACTCGTGGGGCAGAGGGGCGGGCGGGCGCTGTTCGTCTCCCGGGGCGGTCTGCTGATCCAGGAAGCGCTGGACACATATCGCGCCTCGACGCAATCCAAGCCGCGGGCCGGTGATACGCCGTTCTACGTTTCGCGCTTCCTGGCTGCGAAAGGAGCCTGGTTGCGCGCGCCGGAGCGCGCCCTGGCCCTGATGGATAGGGAGTTCGGTGCGGGAACGGCCGCGACCTATCTGCGGCGGCTCGATCCATCAGCGCCAACTCCTTCCAACGATGAACGCGTCCACGGGTCCTTCTCCGAGTTCATGAAGGAAGACGGCCCTGAGCAGGTTCTCTGCAGGGAGCATCTGGAGACGCAGGCGAACCTGTTCGAACGCTACGCTTTGGGCATCTTCGGCCGGTCGCGGCTCTGCACCCTGATCGACACGGGATGGCAGGGTACGATCCAGGCCCTGCTGACGCACACCTTTCCGGACCACGAGTTCTGGGGCGTAAACTTCGGTCGATATGGGGAAGAGATTGACCCGGCCATCCGCGCGCGGCTCTTCGGCCTTGGTTTTAATGGGCCGTACGACGAGCGGCGGCCACTTTCCGCGATAACCCACCACCGCCACCTCATCGAGGCGTTGTTCGAGCCGACCGGTGAAAGCGTTGAGCACCTCGAGGACATAGACGGCGAGGTCGAACCCGTCGGTGTCGAACGCTTCTCCCCCCTGCAGCTGCGCGCCAGCGAGCCGGCTCTGTTTGATGGGGTCCTTCGCTATCTGCGCGAGGTGGCGGGCTCGCAATCCTACGCCGCGCTCGTCCGGGAAAAGGAACTCGCGGCGAAGCTGCTGGCGGATGACATTCTATTTCCGAGCCGCGAGACGGCGCGCCTGATTGGCGGCTTCAGTCGCTCAATCGACTTCGGGCGCCGGGATGGCGTCAGAGTGCTCGTCGATCAAGCAGAGACGGTACGTGGTCCTGAGGAGCGCATCCGCGCGTCGCTCTGGAAGCAGGGACAGATTGCGCTCGAGTGCCGCCCCGCCATCGCCCGCGAACGGCAACGGGCGCTGCTGCCGAAGCGCCGCCCCGACAGGGCCGCGTCGCACGAGAAGCGGGCCTGGGATCCCGCGGCTCCGAAGGTTGCAATCATCATGCGGACGATGGATCGCCTGATCTTCCTGCAGCGCGCCTTCGAAAGCGTCACCCGACAGACCTTCGACGACTATGTTCTGGTGATCTTCAACGACGGCGGCGATGTCGAAGGCGTCGAGGGCGAGCTGACGGACTCCCGACTGGACCGCCGCAAGGTGATCCTGCTGGACGGCGTCGAGAACCGCGGAATGGAAGCCGCTTCGAACGCGGCGATCCGTCACGCGCAGTCAGAATATGTAGTTATCCATGACGACGACGACACGTGGATTATGGGCTTCCTTGAGAAGACGGTGGGCTACCTCGACCGGAACACCTCGGCCGGCGGCGTGGTGACGCGCTCCTACCGGGTGGAGGAGGAGATCTCCGGCGATCGGGTCGTGCTGCGCGGTCGCTCTTTCTACAACGATTGGATGAACAACATACAGCTCGGGGAACTCCTGTCGGGAAACTTTTTCCCGCCGATCTCCTTCCTGTTCCGGCGGTCTCACTGGGACCTCGTTGGGGGGTTCAAGGAGACCCTCCCAGTGCTCGGGGACTGGGACTTTAATATTAAGATCGCCGCGCGAGCTGAGATCGGCGTGATCGCGGAGAACTTGGCGAACTATCATTATCGTGACGCGCGCGACGGAGGCTCCTACAGCAATTCGCTCGTGGGCGGGGCTGATCTACACCAGCGCTACAACGCCGTGGTGCGCCAGAGTCTAGTCTTTGACGAAGAACTGCGATCGCTCGCAGGCGCTATGACCGTGGCGCCGATGGTGAGTGAGGTGCGCAGACTGCTGCGGCGGGCATCTTCAACAGGGGGGCGCATCGACGGCCCGGAAGCCGCCGACCTAGCGCTGGCGGCCGACCAGCGCTGGTGCATGCTCGCCTACGCCCAGGCGCGCCCGGACAAGATCGGCACGCTGACGCTCTTGGCGGCGCTGAAGCATGCGGAGGCGCACGGTGTGCCGACGCCTCCGGATTTCGACGAAGCCGCCTATCTCGGCCAGCACGCCGATGTCCGCAGGATTGTGGAGACGGGGGGCTGCCGGTCAGGCTTTCTGCATTTTATCCTGCACGGCCGAAGCGAGGGGCGACGCCGTCCCTCTAAAGTTACCGCCAACGCCGCAGGGTAGGATGTCGAGCCGGAAATCGCTGCGAATGCTGTTCTGCGTGTTTGGACGGTCGAGCCATGTCGCACGCCACGAGGTACTTCGATGACAGGTGCAAGCGCTTACGTTTCGGCGCAGCAAGCCGAACAACGGGCGGCCGAGGCCCGGGCGGCAAAGCTAGAGAGCGCAGCCAGTCATATGTGGGAGGCGCCGCCCGAGCGGTTGCCTCCAGTGCCTTTGATGCAGACGATCGGCAGCCACAGCCCCGAGCACTTCCGCGGCAATTCGGTTCACTTCTTCAAGGAAATCGCGAGCCGACTACAACTCAGCGAGTCCTCGAAGGTGCTAGATCTCGGCTGCGGCTGCGGACGCATGGCCATTCCCTTCGTTGAATTTCTCGACAGCGGCCGTCTTTACGGCTGCGACGTGTGGCCAGAAGGCATCGCATGGTGCAACGCCAATCTTACGGGAAAGGGAAACGCCGAGTTTCACGTTCAGCACGCGGCCAATAACTACTACTTCCAGCCCTTCGATGAGAAAACTTATAACGCATTCAGCCTGGATTGGTTACCGGATTCCGTTCTCGACGCTTCATACGCGATATCTGTGTATACCCATCTTGTTGTCGATGATGTCCGAATCTATCTCTCCGAAATAAGTCGAGCGACAAAGACTGGTGGCTTGGCATATTTCACGTTCTTCATGATAGACAAGTATTTCATGATATATCGTGAGCGGACCGGCCAGCATACGGCGCTTGTGGAGCGCGCACCCGGATGCTTTCATGCCTACGCGGGACAAGACTTCTTCGGGGGCTTTACGGCGCGGGTACTGCGGTCACTGTTCGACGAGACGGGATGGGACATTGTCTCGTTCGAACTCGGCTCATGGGCGAACAAGCCCGGGGCTCGCAACTACCAGGACACGTTCATCCTTGAGAAGCGGAGTTGAGTGGGCCGCAGCGATGTGCGGGCACTCTCTCCGCGAGTGGCGCCTGTTCCCGCCAAGGGTCCAAGCATGGAACGCGGCGCTCCTGACCTGAGCGCGCTCGGCTATTCGTCCCGCCCGAAGAGGAAGCTTCGGCCGTAGATCGCATAGTTCCGGTAGGACTCGAGGCTGAAGCCCGGGTTCTCGCCCAGCCACTCACGAACCGCCCTGCGCTCGCCCTTCCGGTTCGATGCGCCCATCTGGTCGAAGTCGTCGAAGAGGATCAGCGCGCCGGAATGAAGGACGGGCGCCAGGTAGTCGAGCGCCAGCTTCGCCGGCTCGTAGACGTCCACGTCGATATGCGCGACCGAGACACCCGAAAGGCCGTGGGCCGACGGTGGATTGGCCAAGGGTGCGCTGGAACGGCCCCTTGACCGCTCGGACGGTCCGGAGATCGACGCCGGCGAGCTCTAGGTTCTCCTGGAAGGTCTCGATGTTGCCGCTGTAGCCGCCGTCGACAAAGACGCCGGCTTCGCTGTCCATCGCGCCCACGATCCCGGCGAAGGAATCGAACGCGAAGAAGCTGTCGCAGACACTTCCGAGAGCGTGGCAGGCGAGCGCGAAGGTGTGGCCGTCGAAGACCCCGAACTCGGCGTAGCTTCCGCGCGGCAGGCCTGAACAGTAGGTCGCGGCGATGCGGAACATGCCCTCGTAGTGCAGGCCGGTGTCTGCCCAGCCAGGCGGGTTGGTCGGGAGGTGACGGTCGCGCAGAGCAAGGGCCACGACCGCGCCGGCGCGCTTGGCCTCGGTGAGCCGGCCGTGAATGGCCACCGCCGCCCAGCGATCGGCGTGCGTCACGATCAAACCGTGGCCCGGCGGGGGCAGGAAGCCGGATCCGGTTTGCGCCTCATCCTGGAACGAGACGAGATCGAGGCTTTGTGGCGGAAGGTGCGCGCGTAAGAACGCGGCGCTCTCGCCTTCGCAGATGATGACGAAGCGGCGCCCGGCGCGCGCGCGGACCCTCGCATCGCTCTCAGACACATACTTCGCAAGATGCTGGGGCAGGGCGGCCATTGGCCTGCCGTAACGCGCGCGCTACCTGCGCAAGAACGCGTCAGCGCGCTGGGGGTCGTTCGCCCGACCGATCTTGACCAAGCCGGAGCTGGCCGCTCGGATGAAGTAGACGTACATGGTTCCTCCCTGAATGGGTGAAGAACGTTATTCGGGAGTATTCCGGAACATCCAGTCCCGAGGCGCCCCACAGTTTCCGTCGCGATCCCATTCCGCGCGAAGCAACGCCGAAAGGCTCTTGGCGCTCAAGTGCTGAGTCTATAAGGGAAATCGCCCCCATGCGGATGTGGCGGAACTGGTAGACGCACTGGATTTAGGTTCCAGCGCCGCGAGGCGTGGAGGTTCGAGTCCTCTCATCCGCACCAGGCTCGGAACGGCTTTGGGCTTGGAGGCCCATGCGGGCCATGACATAAGTCGCCGCCTTCCGCGGCGGGCTGCCGGCGCGGGTTTCCAATCCCTATAGCGGCGGTTCGCGAGGCGCCCGCGCCCGCGGCGCTCCGGAAGTTCAAGAATGTCGATGCAGATCATTGAAAAGTCTGGCGAAGGCCTGAGCCGCGTCTATGGCGTGACCGTCCCCGCCGCGGACCTCACGGAGAAGCTGGAGGCGCGGATCGCCGAGATCACGCCGACCCTCAACATCAAGGGCTTCCGCCCGGGCAAGGTGCCGCCGGCCCACGTGCGCCGCCTCTACGGCAAGGCGCTTATGGGCGAGGTGGTCGAGCAGACCCTCTCGGAGACCACCCAGAAGCTCATCGCCGACAACAAGCTGCGTCCCGCCGGCGAGCCCGACCTGAAGCCCGAGGGCGACCTCGGCCAGGTGATCGAGGGCAAGGCCGACCTGGCCTATGAGATCGCGCTCGACCTGATGCCGGAGTTCGAGCCCGTCGACCTCGCGACCCTGGAACTGAAGCGCCCGGTTTACGAGCCGAGCGACGCCGAGGTCGACGAGGCTGTGGCCGAGCTCGGCAAGCAGAACCGCACCTATGAGCCCCGCATCGGCAAGACGGTGAAGGCCAAGGACGGCGACATGGTCGTCATCGACTTCCTCGGCAAGTTGGACGGCGAGCCCTTCGCCGGCGGCGCGGCCACGGACGCCGAGCTGGTGCTGGGGTCGGGCCAGTTCATCCCCGGCTTCGAGGAGCAGCTGTTGGGCGCCAAGCCCGACACCGACATGGAGGTGAAGGTCACCTTCCCGGAGAACTACCAGGCCGCCAACCTCGCCGGCAAAGAGGCGGTGTTCGAGGTCAAGGTGAAGGAGGTCAAGGCGCCCGTCGAGGCCGCGCCGGATGACGCCTTCGCCGAGAAGCTGGGCGTCGAGAGCCTGGAGAAGCTGCGCGAGCTCTTGAAGACCAACCTTGGCGAGCAGTACGCCCGCGCCAGCCGCTTCAAGCTGAAGCGCGCCCTGCTCGACCAGCTCGACACCAAGCATGACTTCCCGCTGCCGCCGAAGATGCTCGAGGCCGAGTTCGCCTCCATCTGGAACCAGGTGCAGCAGGACAAGACCAACGGCTCGCTGCCGCCGGAGGACGCCGAGAAAACCGACGAGCAGCTGCAGTCCGAGTACCGCAAGATCGCCGAGCGGCGCGTGCGCCTGGGCCTGGTGCTGGCCGAGGTTGGCCGGGCCAACGAAGTCCAGGTCACCGAGCAGGAGCTGGCCGAGGCCATGCGCCAGGAGGCCATGCGCTACGGCCCGCAGGCGCAGCAGATCTTCGACCTGTTCCGCAAGAACCCCAACGCCCAGGCCCAGCTGCGCGCGCCGATCTTCGAGGACAAGGTGGTCGACCTGATCATCGCCAAGGCCAAGGTCGAGGACGAGGCGGTCTCCAAGGAAGAGCTGCTGAAGGAAGACGACCTGCCGGAAGGCTACGGCGGGTAGGCCTCAGCGTCAGCGCTCCTCTCCCCGCAGGCGGGGAGAGGGCTTATTGGGACTTCGCCAGCTCCCCGCACACGAACGCGTCCTCGCTGGCGCGGACCAGGCCCTCCAGCACGTCGGGCAGCTCGTGGGTGTCGACGATCAGCACCAGGCCCACGCCGCAATTGAAGGTGCGGCGCAGCTCCTGGTCGGCGACGCCGCCCACCTCCTGCAGCCACTGGAAGACGGGCGGCAGCGCCCAGGCGTTCCAGTCGAAGCGGGCTTCCAGGCCAGGCGCGATGGCGCGCGGCGGGTTCTCGATCAGGCCGCCGCCGGTGATGTGCGCCAGGCCCTTGATCCGTCCGGCCTTCAGGTGCGGCAGAACCGTCTTCACATAGATCCTGGTCGGTGCGAGCAGGGCCTCGGCCAGGCTCTTGCCCGGCTCGAACGGCGCCTCGGCGTCCCAGCCGAGCCCCGAGCGCTCGACGATCCGGCGAATCAGCGAATAGCCGTTGGAATGCGGACCCGATGAGCCCAAGGCGATCAGGACGTCGCCCGGCCCCTGGGCGTCCAGCTTCGGCAGCACCTTGTCGCGGTCGACCGCGCCCACGCAGAAGCCCGCCATGTCATAGTCGCCAGGCGCGTACATGCCGGGCATCTCGGCGGTCTCGCCGCCCACCAGGGCGCAGCCGGCCTGGCGGCAGCCCTCGGCGATGCCGGCCACCACGGTGGCGGCGGCCTCGACGTCCAGCTTCCCCGTCGCGAAATAGTCGAGGAACATCAGCGGCTCGGCGCCCTGCGCCAGGAGGTCGTTGACGCACATGCCGACGAGATCGATCCCCACCGTCTCGTGGCGCCCGGTCTCGATGGCGAGCTTCAGCTTGGTGCCGACGCCGTCCGTCGTGGTGACCAGCAACGGGTCGTCGTAGCCGGCGGCCTTCAGGTCGAAGAGCGCGCCGAACCCGCCCAGCGACGCCTCGGCGCCGGGACGGCGCGTCGCCTTGGCCAGCGGCTTGATCCGCTCGACCAGAGCGTTGCCGGCGTCGATGTCCACCCCGGCTTGGGCATAGGTCAGACCATTGGGCCGTTCGGACATTGAGATGGGGCCTTCGACGAAATAGGAGAGATTGCGCGCAGCACGGGCTTGCAGACTCGGGCGGGCGCCGGGCTATAGCTAATCGATGACGCCGATTACCACCACCGCGGAACTTGCGGGGTTTTGCCAGAAGCTGAAGGGCCAGCCGTTCGTCGCCGTGGACACCGAGTTCATGCGTGAGACGACCTACTGGCCGAAGCTGTGTCTGATCCAGGCCGCCGCGCCCAACGCCCACGCGGTCATCGATCCGCTGGCCGAGGGCATGGACCTCGAGCCCTTCCTGGAGGTCCTGCGCGACCCATCCATCCTCAAGGTGTTCCACGCCGCGCGGCAGGACGTCGAGATCTTCAACAATCTGCAGGCCATGCCGCAGCCGCTGTTCGACACCCAGGTGGCCGGCATGGCCGCGGGCTTCGGCGAGCAGATCGCCTATGACGCCCTGGTCCGCCAGATGCTGAAGATCGAGCTCGACAAGAGCTCGCGCTTCACCGACTGGGCGCGCCGGCCGCTGTCCGACAACCAGCTCACCTACGCCCTGGCGGACGTGACCCACCTGGCCGAGCTCTATCCCATGCTGCGCCAGCGGCTGGAGCGCGAGGGGCGCCTCGGCTGGGTCACCGACGAGATGACGGGGCTGACCGACCCGGCCAACTATGACGTCGATCCGGAGAACGCCTGGCGACGCCTGCGTCCGCGCCGGCACACCACCAAGTACCTGGCCGTCTACAAGTCCGTGGCCGCCTGGCGCGAGCGCACCGCCCAGAGCCGCGACCAGCCGCGCGGCCGCATCCTGAAGGACGAGGCGATCGACGAGATCGCCACCCAGGCGCCGACCGACGCCGAGGGCCTGGACCGGCTGCGGTCGGTGCCGAAGGGCTTCTCCGGCTCGCGGTTCGGGCCCGACCTGCTGGCCGCCGTGCGCGAGGCGCTGCAGGACCCCGAGGCCTATGCGCCGGTGATCGACCGGGCCAGGACCGTGGCCTCGCCGGCGGCGGGCGCGGTGGTCGAGCTGCTCAAGGTGCTCCTGAAGGCGCGCGCCGAGGAGGCGGGGGTGGCCTCCAAGCTGATCGCCACCGTGGCCGACCTGGAGCAGATCGCCAACGACGACGAGGCGCCGACGCCGGCGCTCAAGGGGTGGCGGCGCGAGGCGTTCGGCGAGGACGCGCTGAGGCTGAAGCGCGGCGAGCTGGCGCTGGTGCTCGACGGCGCGCGCGTGCGGGTGGTCGAGGTCCGGCGCTCGCCGAAGGCCGCCGCGGCGCACTGACGACGAATCTGGAGATAAGCGCAAGGCCTTGAACGCGCGGGCCTTCACGCCTTCGTCTCCAGCCTGCCCACAGCTTGTCCACAGCGTCCTCCACAAGCAGGCGCCGCTCGCGAAACGCCGATCTCTTGCGGGCGGGCGTCAAGGCGGCGAAGCTCGGCCTTGCGGAGAGGGGCTGCGGCGCGGCGCACCGGGCGACCGGGCGTCAAGCGGGCGGACGGCTCCGGAGCATGGCGGGCGAAGGGGCGACCCTGAACCCTTCCATTTTCCGGAACTTCGGACCACCCCGTCCCCGTGCAGGGGCGACCTGCATGTGAGGGGTCCGGCTCGATGCGCAGATCCCCCCAACGGATCTGGTCGAAGGGCGGTGTTCCGGCTCCCGGACGCCGTCCTTTTTCGTTCGCCTTATGGCTGCGCCGCGTCAGAGCGCGTCAGGCGACCTCCAGGCCGAGCCTGAGCGTGGTGGCCAGCGTCTGGGCGCGCTTGGCGGTCTGTTCGCCCAGTAGGATGTCCTCCCAGCCGGGCGCGGCCGCCAGCCTCAGGCGGTCGCCGGAGATGGACAGGGTGGCGTTCGGCAGCAGCAGGGCGTTGCGCCCGGAAAGATCGCACCCCAGGCGGATGGCCGAGCCGAGCGCCCGCGCCCGCTGGCGCCGCTCGGGCGAGAGCAGCCGGTTGATCACCGCGGTCTCGGGCGTGTTCGTCGCGGCCGAATGGCGCGAGAAGGCGGCGCTCGCCAGGAAGGCGCGCTCGGCGTGGGTCACCCCGGCGACCGGCGCGCGCAGCACCTCCTCGAAGGCGATATCGGCGCGGTGGTCGGGGTGCAGGCGCGCGCCGATGTCGGCCAGCCGGCAGGCCGCGGCGGTCAGCAGCGGGTCGCGGCCGCCGAACACCGGCGCCAGCCGTTCGAAGGCCGGCTTCAGCCAGGCCTCCAGCGCCGGGCCCAGGTCCTGCGACAGGCCGCGCACGGCGGTCAGCGCGTCGCAGCCCTCGAGCAGCGGGTCGCGCGTGCGGACCTGCGGGTCCATCGCCTCCAGCAGCAGGCCCTCTCGGACGCCGTAGGCCGAGATCACCACCCGCTCCATGCCAAGCCGCTCGATCAGCGCCTCCAGCACCAGGGCGGCGTAGGGCAGGGTGTCGAAGCGCTTCTTGGAGAGCCCCTGGATGCGCTCCAGCGAGGACTTCGACAGCCGCTCGACGAAGCGGGCCACCTCGATCGCGTCGGCCCGGCTCATCTCGTACTGGTGCGCCACCCGCAGCGGATAGTTGGAGATCTCCATGTGCAGCAGGGCGAGGTTGCGCCAGGCGCCGCCCACCGCGTGGAAGCTCTTGGAGCGGAAGCGCCCGGCCACCGGACCAAGCTCGGCGTCGATGGCCCGGCGCGTGCGCTCGATGTCGAGGGTCCGCGGGGCGCCGAGCGCGAATGGCCCGAGCGCCAGGGTGGCGCCGTCCTGCGGCTCGCCGCCGGTGAGGCGCACCAGCTCCAGGCTGGAGCCCCCCAGGTCGCCGACGACGCCCTCCGCGGCAGGATCGCCCGCCAGGACCCCCAGGGCCGCGTAGCGCGCTTCCTCCTCGCCGGAGAGCACGCGCACGTCGAGGCCGGTCTCGCCCTTCACCCGGCGCAGGAAGGCCTGGCCGTCGGCCGACTCGCGCACGGCGGCGGTGGCCGCGGCGGTGACGTCCTGCGGCGACCAGCCGTTCAGCAGGGCGCGGAACCGGTGCAGCGCCGCCAGCGCCACCTCGACGCCCTCGCTGGAGAGCCGCCCGGTGACCGGCAGGTCGCGGCCGAGGCCGGCCAGAGCCTTTTCGTTGAAGACGGTCCAGATCGCGCGGCCCTCCACGCGATAGATCACCAGGCGGACCGAGTTGGATCCGAGGTCGATCACGGCGGCTTGCCGGCCGTCGGGTCGGCTATCCGCGCGGAGCCACATCTTCGATCGCGCGCGGCATGTCCTTCACCCTTTGGCCTCGTCCTGACAGGCTGGGATTGGTCATGAAGTACTCATGCGCCGAGAATGCGTCAGGATGGTCCCAGGCCGGGTCCCGCGTATAGCGGCCCTCGCTGTCCAGGGTCCAGCTCTGAGCTTCGTCGCGCATGTTGGCGACCATGATCTGGTTGAGCACCTGGCGGTGCACGGTGGGGTTCTCGATGGGCGTCAGGGCCTCGACCCGGCGGTCGAGGTTGCGCGGCATCCAGTCGGCGGAGGAGATGAAGACCCGCGCGTCCGACGAGGGCAGGGCCGAGCCGTTGGCGAAGGCGATGATCCGCCCGTGCTCCAGGAAGCGGCCGACGATGCTCTTCACGCGGATGGTCTCGGAGAGCCCGGGAATTCCGGGCCGCAGGCAGCAGATGCCGCGGATGACGAGGCGGATGTCCACGCCAGCCCGGCTCGCCGCATAGAGGGCGTCGATGATCTGCGGGTCGACCAGGGCGTTCATCTTGGCCCAGATGCCGGCCGGCTTTCCCCTGCGCGCGTTCTCGGCCTCCGCGGCGATCAGCGCGATGAGGTCGCGCTTCATGGTGACCGGCGAGAAGGAGAGCTTCTCCAGCCGCTCCGGCTGAGCGTAGCCGGTGACGAAGTTGAACAGCCGGGCGGAGTCCCGGGCCAGCGCCGGGTCCGTCGTGAAGAGGGAGAGGTCGGTGTAGATGCGCGCGGTGATCGGATGGTAGTTGCCGGTCCCGAAGTGGCAGTAGGTGCGAAGCGCCTCGCCCTCGCGGCGCACCACGATCGAGAGCTTGGCGTGGGTCTTGTACTCGACGAAGCCGAAGACGACGTGCACGCCCGCCCGCTCCAGGTCGCGGGCCCACTTGAGGTTCGCCTCCTCGTCGAAGCGCGCCTTGATCTCGACGACGGCGGTGACGTTCTTGCCCATGTCCGCGGCCTCGATCAGGGCGGCCACGATCGGGCTGTCCTTCGAGGTCCGGTAGAGGGTCTGCTTGATCGCCAGGACGTTGGGATCGCGCGCGGCCTGGCGCACGAACTGCACCACCACGTCAAAGCTCTCGAACGGATGGTGGACCAGGATGTCCTTCTCGCGGATGGCGGCGAAGCAGTCGCCGCCGTGGTCGCGGATCCGCTCCGGGAAGCGCGGCTCGAAGGGCTTGAACTTCAGCTCAGGCCGGTCGGGCGGGATCAGCTGGGTGAGCTCGTCCAGGCCCAGCAGCCCGTCGATCAGGATGATGTCTTCCGGCTGGGCGTGCAGGTTCTCGCAGATGAAGCCGCGCAGCTCCTCCGGCATGGCCGCTTCGATCTCGACCCGCACCTCCGAGCCCATGCGCCGCTGCTTCAAGAGCGCCTCGAACTCGCGGACCAGGTCCTCGGCCTCTTCCTCGATCTCGACGTCGCTATCGCGGATCAGGCGAAAGACGCCCTGGCTCTCGACCTCGCAGCCGGGAAACAGGTGGTCGAGGAACAGGGTGAGCAGGCCCTCCAGCGAGACGAAGCGACGGTTGGGCCGCCGGCGCCCGCCGCGCGGCGCCGGCAGTTCCCAAAACCGCGCCACCTGCGCGGGGATCGGCACCAGGGCATAGAGCAGCCGGCCGTCGGAGTTCCGCTTCAGCTTCAGGACCAGCGAAAAGGCCAGGTTGGGGATGAACGGGAAGGGGTGCGCCGGGTCGATGGCGAGTGGCGTCAGCACCGGGAACAGCTGGCTGAGGAACACCTCCTCCAGGCCTTCCCGCTCCTTGTCGCTGACCTCGCCTGGGCCGACCAGGTCCAGGCCCTCGCCCTTCAGCTCGGCGCAGAGCTGGCGCCAGCGGGTCTGCTGGTCGCCCATCACGTCGGCGGCGGCGGCGTTCAGCCGCTCCAGCTGCTCGGCGGGCGTCAGTCCGTCCTGGCTCAGCACCCGCACGCCCTCGCGCACCTGCGCCTTCAGGCCGGCGACGCGGACCATGTAGAATTCGTCGAGGTTGTTGGCGCTGATCGCCAGGAACCGCAG
>JAQGIJ010000493.1 GCA_028291285.1 Phenylobacterium sp.
TCCAAGGTCCTGCCCTATCCGCCCGATCAGCTCTTCCGGCCGGTGGGGGACGTCGCGAAATACCCGGAGTTCGTTCCCTGGATCACCGCCATGCGGACCTGGAACGTGCGGCCGCTGGGGGTCGGGATCGATGCGGTGGATGCGGAGGCCGGCGTCGGCTTCTCCTTCCTGAAGGAGAAATTCGCCACGCGCGTGCGCCGCGACGGCCAAAATCGCCAGATCGACGTCTCGCTGCTCTCCGGTCCGTTCCGCAAGCTGGAGAACCGCTGGCGCTTCCTGGATGCGGGCCAGGGCGCGACGCGTATCGAGTTCGACATCGACTTCGTCTTCAAGTCGCGCCTGCTCGACGCCCTGCTGCGCACCAACTTCCACCAGGCGGTGGACAAGCTGATCGACTGCTTCGAAGCCCGCGCGCGCAACCTCTACGGCCAGTCCGACGCGGCGTAGGGCGGCGCCGGCGGCTGCTCAGCTCATCCGGTCGCGGAGCGCCTGGAGGGCGGCCTGGACGGCGGCGAGCTGCACCTCTTCGCGGGTCTCCACCTCGAAGAACTCCTCGCGGTGCATCAGCGCCTGGTTGGAGCGGGCGGTGGCGATGTGGACCGTGCCGACCGGTTTCATGCGCGTGCCGCCGCCTGGGCCGGCGACGCCGGTGACGGCCACCGCGAGGTGGGCGTTGGAGGCCTCCAGCGCGCCTTCCGCCATCATCCGCGCGACCGGCTCGGAGACCGCGCCCAGGTCGGCGATCAGGTCGCCGGGCACCCCCAGAAGCTCCTGCTTGGCGCGGTTGGAATAGGTCACGAAGCCGCGCTCGAAGACGTCGGAGGCCCCCGACACCTGGCAGATGGCGCCGGCCACCAGCCCGCCGGTGCAGCTCTCCGCCGTGACGATCCGCAGCGACCGTTCGCGGGCCTCGTCCACGAGCAGGCGCGCCAACGTCACGATCTCGAGGGGGAACATGCCGGCGAACTCCTGAAACTTACCGCTGGTCGTAAACCTGGCCGGAGCACAACATCCTAAATCGCTCCGTATCAAGCGGTTTGGCCGATGACCTCCAGCTCCGTCGCCTCGCGTGCGGCCGGGTCGCCGGCGCCGGCGCTGTTCGCCGCGACCGTCTTCGCCAGCGCCGCCCTGGTCTTCCTCGTCGAGCCGATGGCCGCCAGGCTCGTCCTGCCGCAGCTCGGCGGCAGCCCTTCGGTGTGGAACACCAGCCTGGCCTTCTTCCAGGCCGCGCTCCTGGCCGGCTACGGATACGCTCACCTGCTGCAGAGGCTGAGGCGGATCGAGGCTCAGGCGGCGGTCCATGTGCTGGTGCTGCTCGCCGCCGGCGCGGTGCTGCCGCTGCGCCTGCAGCATCCCTTCGGCCCGCCGTCCTCCGACCATCCAATCCTCTGGCTGCTCGGCGTGCTCGCCGTCTCGATCGGCCCGCCGTTCGCCGCGCTCTCGGCGACGGCCCCGCTGGTCCAGGCCTGGCAGGCGCGGGTGTTCGCAGGCCGTGAGGGGCGCGAGCCCTACGTCCTCTATGCGGCGAGCAACCTCGGCAGCCTGCTCGCCCTGCTGGCTTACCCGCTGGTGGTCGAGCCGGCCCTGACGCTGGGCGCCCAGACAGAAGGCTGGAGCGCCGGCTACGCCGTCTTCCTGGTTGCGGTCGCGGTCCTCGCCGTCACAGCCCTGCGGACCGTCGAGGCGGCGCCGGCGCTGCCTCACGCCCGCACGGCGCGGCCGGCCTGGGGCGAGCGGCTGCGCTGGATGGCGCTCGCCGCCCTGCCGTCGAGCCTGATGCTGGGAGTGACGAGCTACATCACCACCGATGTCGCCTCCGCGCCCTTCCTGTGGGTGCTGCCGCTGGCGCTCTACCTGGCGAGCTTCGTCGCGGCCTTCGCCGCCAAGCCGCCCATTGCGCCCGGCGTGACCCTGGTCCTGCAAGCCGCCCTGGCGGCGGCCTGCGCGGCCATGCTGCCGTTCAGCGACCTGCCGTTCCTGGCGCAGCTGGCCGTGCACCTGAGCGCCTTCTTCTTCACCGCGCTGATGTGCCATCAGGCCCTGGTGGCCAGCCGCCCGCCGCCGGACGAGCTCACCGGCTTCTATCTGTGGATCTCAGCGGGCGGCGTCCTGGGCGGCGCCTTCAACGCCTTCGTCGCCCCGGCGATCTTCGACAATGTCTGGGAGTATCCGCTGGTCCTGACGCTGGCCGCCCTGGCGCGGCCGTGGGGTCGCGGACGCACGCGGGCGGAGGCCTGGGTGATGCTGGGCCTGGCTGCGGCGGCGGCGGTGGCCGCGACGGTGATCGTCACCTTCCGCAACCGGTTTCCCGGCGGGGGCGTGGTGGGCGACCTCGACCTCTTCCAGCTGGTGGTGATCGCGCTGCTGGCGGCGGGCGCCATCGCCGCCTTCCGCCTGCGCGGCGACGGGCTGATGTTCTGCGCGGCGCTCGCGGCGCTGTCGCTCGGCGCGGCCGGGGCGGCGGAGCGCGCCACGACGGTCGGGACCTGGCGCAGCTTCTTCGGCGTGCTGCGGATCTCCGAGGCCAACGCCCCGGCCCTGGGCGGCCGGGTGCGGCTGCTCTCCCACGGCACCACCCTGCACGGCGCCGAGGCGCTGAGCCCCGCCTTCCGCTGCAGGCCGCTGGTCTACTACACGCCGCTGACGCCGATCGGTCAGGTGTTCCGGGCGCTGGAGGCGGCGCATCCGGCGCTGCGGATCGGAACAGTGGGATTGGGGACCGGATCGGTGGCGGCCTATGTCCGGGCGGCCGACCACCTGACCTTCTTCGAGATCGATCCGCTGGTGGTCCGCATCGCGCGGCGGCAGTTCGCCTACACGACGCAGTGTGCGGCCGGGCCGGTCGACTATGTGCTGGGCGACGCGCGGCTGACCCTCGCCCGCCAGCCGCGGGACGCCTTCGACCTCCTGCTGATCGACGCCTTCTCGTCGGACGCGGTGCCCACCCACCTGCTCACGGTGGAGGCGGTGAGGGGCTACCTCGGCCATCTGAAGCCCGGCGGCGTGCTGATCCTGCACCTCTCCAACCGCAACCTCGAGCTCGACGGGCCGGCGCAGGCGGTGGCGCACGCCGCCGGCGGGGCGGCGCTGGTGCAGCAGCACCGGGTCAAGCCCGGGCGCGGGGCGGGCTGGGAATCCGACGAGGACGCGGTGATCGTCGGCCGCTCGCCCGCGGCCCTGGCGGCGTTCGCGGCCGATCCGCGCTGGCGGGCCGATGACCCCGGCCAGGCGCGGGCCTGGACCGACGACTACGTCAACCTGCCCGGCGCCCTCTGGCGCAAGCTGCGGCAGCGCTACGGCGGCGCGCCTAGAGCGGGGCCTCCACCGCCACCACGGCCTGGGCCATGAGCCCTTCCTCGCGGCCGGTGAAGCCCATGCCCTCGGTGGTCGTCGCCTTGACGCTGACCCGCTGCACCGGAATGCCCAGCAGGTCGGCGATGCGCTGGCGCATGGCGTCGCGGTGCGGCTTGATCTTCGGCCGCTCGCAGATGAGCGTCACGTCGGCGTTGAGGATCCGCCCGCCCTGGGCCGCCACCCGGTTCACCGCATGGGTGAGGAACTGGTCCGAGGAGGCGCCCTTCCAGCGCGGATCGGTGGGCGGGAAATGCTCGCCGATGTCGCCGTCGGCGATCGCCCCCAGCACCGCGTCGGTCAGCGCGTGCAGGCCGCAGTCGGCGTCGGAGTGGCCGATCAGGCCCAGCTCGTGCTCGATGCGGATGCCGCAGAGCCAGACCACGTCGCCGGGGCCGAAGCGATGGGCGTCGATTCCCTGGCCCATGCGGACGATCCGGCGGGACGCGGCGAGCTGCTCGGCCATGAGGAAGTCCTCAGGATAGGTCAGCTTCATCAGCATCGGGTCGCCCGGGACCATGGCCACGTGGCCGCCCGCGCGCTCGATGACCGAGGCGTCGTCGGTGGGCTCCTCGGTCGCCGGCCAGCGGCGGTAGGCGGCCTTCAGCCGGCCGAAGCGGAACGCCTGCGGGGTCTGCGCGCGCCAGAGGCCTTCGCGCGAGACGGTCTCGTCCACCAAGCCCTCGCCGCGCTTCAGGGTGTCTGGGACGGGAAGCGCCGGCACCGCGCCGTCAGCCAGCTCCAGCGCGCTCAGCAGCCGGTCCACGTGAGTGCGGGTGACGAACGGCCGGGCGGCGTCGTGCACCAGCACCGCCTCGTTGCGGCCGCAGTGCAGGGCGGCCAGTCCGGCCTGCACCGATTCCGCCCGGGTCCGGCCACCGGTGACCGCCCGCCAGCCGGCCAGGCCCTGGAGCGCGGCGTCCACTTGCGCCAAACGGTCCCGCGCCACGACCACCACCACTTCGCCGGCGCCGGCCGCGAGCAGTCCCTCCACGGACCAGCGGATCAGGGGGCGCGAGCCGAGGGTGCGCCACGCCTTCGGCTCACCGGGTCCGGCTCTCAGGCCCGCCCCCGCCGCCACAATCACTGCCGAAAATGCCATGGTTCCTCTTTAGGGCCCGGCGGTTGCATGATCCAGCTTTACGCCGCCGTTACAATTGCCTAAAAAGGTGGCTGTGAGGGTGACTAGAAAATGAGCAGTTCCGTGGGGATCGGCTGCGTGGACGTGGGGGGCCGGGCCTGGATCGCGCCGATGACCGGCGTATCCGACCTGCCGTTCCGGCGTGCGGCGAGCCGCCTGGGCGCGGCCTATGTGGCGACCGAGATGGTCGCCTGCGCGGAGCTGTCCCGCGGACGCCCCGACATGGTCCGACGCGCCGCAGTGGGCGAGGGGCTGCCGCTGATGGTCGTCCAGCTGGTCGGTCGCGATCCCGTCCACATCGCCGAGGGCGCGCGGATGGCGGCCCGCGCCGGCGCCCAGATCATCGACCTCAACTTCGGCTGTCCGGCGAAAGAGGTCACCGGCGCCCTCTGCGGGTCGGCGCTGATGCGCGAGCCGGAACTCGCCAGTCGCATGATCTCCGCCGCCGTCGAGGCGGTGGATCTGCCCGTCACCGTGAAGATGCGCCTGGGCTGGGACGACGCCTCGCGCAACGCCCCCGAGTTCGCCGCCCGCGCCGAAGCGCTGGGCGTCGCGGCCGTGACCGTCCACGGACGCACCCGCTGCCAATTCTACAAGGGCCTCGCCGACTGGAGCGCGGTGGCGCAGGTCAAGGCCGCCGTGAAGGTCCCGGTGATCGTCAACGGCGACGTGCGCGACGGCGCGAGCGCCCGCGCGGCGCTGGCCGCCTCGGGCGCGGACGCGGTGATGATCGGCCGCGGCGTCTACGGCCGGCCGTGGATCGCCACGCAGATCGACGCCGAGCTTGACGGCCGCCGCTTCGTCGCGCCGGATGCGGACGCCCGTCTGGGCATCGTCATCGACCATTTCCGCGACAGCCTCGCCTTCTACGGCGACCGGCTGGGACTGAAGATCTTCCGCAAGCACCTGGCCGCCTACGTCGAAGAGGCGCCCTGGCCGCTCAGCGGGGATGAACGGCGAAAGGCGCGCAGTCGCCTATGCCGGTTGGAGGAAGCCGCCGCGGTCGAACGCGGACTGGAAGAGCTCTGGATCAGCCAACAAACCAGGCTCGCCGCATGACAAGCCAAACGAATCGACAACCACCCGGGGTCGGCGCCGAGGCGCTGAAGGCCGCGGCTTTCGACCTCAGTCCCGATCCGGCGCTGGTGGTGAACGCCGACGGCGCCCTGGTCGCCGTGAACGAGGCCGCCGAGGCCCTGTTCGGCCAGGGGCTGGGCCTCCTGGCCCGCGGCCGCTTCGGCGCCGCCCTGCCGCCGGGCTCCGCCCTGGTCTCCCTGTTGAACCGCGCGCTCGAGGAGGACACCCGGGTCCGCGAGCGCGGCGTGCAGATCAGCCTGTTCGGCCTGCCGCCGTTCGAGGCCGACGGCGCGGCCGCGCCGCTCGGCGACGGCTCGGTGCTGCTGACGCTCACCATCCGCACGGGCCTTGGGCCCGAGCGGGGCGGGGCGGAAGCCGCAGGTCTGCGATCCGTTGTCGGGCTGGGCCGCATGCTGGCCCACGAGATCAAGAACCCGCTGGCCGGCATCCGCGGCGCGGCCCAGCTGCTCAAGACCGGGGCCAAGGCCGAGGACGTCCCGCTCGCCCAGCTGATCGTCGACGAGACGGACCGGGTGCGCCGCCTGGTGGAGCGGATGGAGGCCTTCTCCGATGACCACCTGCCGGACCGCCATCCGATCAATATCCACCAGGTGTTGGACCGGGTTCGCGCGCTCGCCGCCAACGGCGTCGCCGACGGGCTGGGGCTGAAGGAGTCCTATGACCCCTCGCTGCCGGCGGCGCTGGGGGATGAGGACCAGCTGATCCAGATCTTCCTCAACCTGGTGAAGAATGCCGCCGAGGCGGCGCACGCCCGCGGCGACGGCCGCGGCGAGATCTCCATCGCCACCGCCTATCGCCATGGCGTCCGGGTCCGCGCGGCCAAGGGCCAGGTGCTGCGCGGCGCGCCGCTGGAGATCCGCGTGCAGGACAACGGCCCGGGCGTGCCCGCCCACCTGCGCGAGCACCTGTTCCAGCCCTTCGTCACCTCCAAGGCCAACGGCGCGGGGCTCGGATTGGCCCTCGTGGCCAAGCTGGTCGCCGGCCACGGC
>JAQGIJ010000497.1 GCA_028291285.1 Phenylobacterium sp.
CGGAGGCGGCGGGGGCGGGGGCGGGGGCGGCGGGGGCGGCGGCGGCGGGGGCGGCGGCGGCGCGAACGAGTAGCGCAGGCCGACGGTCACCGACGAGTCGCGGTACTTGCCGGAGAAGTTGCCGGGCTGGACGCCGCCGGTCGCCACATTGGCCGACCGGAAGTTCACGTCCGACGTGCCGAGGTAGCGGTAGGTCAGATCGACCGACAGGCGGTCGGTGGCCTTCCAGGCGACGCCGGCGATGCCCTGCCAGGCGAAGGCGGTGTCGGTGTCGTCGATCAGGATGTTCTGGATCGCCGGGTTGGACGCGGAGATCACCCCCGGGATGTTCGACACCTGACCGTTCACGCGGGACGAGATCCGGGCCGCGCCGACGCCGCCGCCGATGAAGGGATCCAGGCCCCACATCGAGCCGCCGAAGTCGTAGAGGACGTTGCCCATGAAGGTCCACGTCTTCATGTCGCCCGAGGGCGAGCCGCAGGTCACACCGGCGGGGCGCGCCACGTTCGGCGTGCAGAGGCCGAATACGGTGCCGGCGGGAGCCGGCCCGCCCGTGCGCACGGTCTTGATGTCACCCGAGCGGTAGCCGAGTTCAGCTTCCACGCGCCAGTGGTCGTTCAGCTGATAGCCGAGGCGCGCGAAGCCGGCCCAGTCGTCCTGCTGCTTGAAGTTCCAGCGGAACGGCGCGCCGGTGACGGCATTGTTGCCGGCCGACGTCGACTTCATCGTCTCGGGCCAGTGGTAGCCCAGGTCGACAGCGCCGTACCAGCCAACTTGCGCAGCTGCGCCGGACGCGGTGAACACCGCTGCCAGGGCTGCGCCCGCCAGGAGTTTGAACTTCATTCGTAGAGCCCTCTTCTTGCCCTCAATGCTGCGGTCATCAGACCCAGCATCCTTATAACAAGGCCGGCTGTTTACGTGAGTGTCACCGAAGCCACACTTCGACCGCAAACTTCGCCGGCCAGACGAACCTTAGCCAGGACGCTATGTGAAGATCCCCTCCGCATTCAACTTCGGGGGGAGGAACAGACCTCCTCGTGACCGGCTCCGGAGCGCCTGGCGCGCCGCGGACAGCCACGAACTTGATCAACAACTTGGCGTAGAACTGCCGAAGACCGGCGAATCACTCGCCGTGTCCAGAGAAATCCGCTGTGCGCTGCTTGAATAGACTGGGACGCGGGACGCAGACAGGTCCGGGCGCCGGTCGCGAGACCGGTCGATTCCCACCCGCGTACGTTGTCCACGCTCCGTCATCCCACCCCATTCGGCGTGCACACACACCCCTGTCGCACGCCAAAACGCCAACGGCGCCGCTTTCGTTCCCGGACCAAATGCGACGGATGATTCTTTCTTGCCGCTTTTCCGGCGCCGATCGGGCCGAGCTTCGCCTTATGTCGCAACCGAGGCGAAGCTGTGGCGCTTGCCATTCCGCCGGGAGCGGCTAGAGGGCGGCGCCATTTCGGCGCCCATGGAGTCCTGAGCCGATGACCCTCGCCCGCCTCGCCGCCGCCGCCTTCCTCGCCGCCAGCGCCACCGGCGCGCACGCCGCGGAGGCCGGCGTCGCCGCGATCCACGCCTGGAGCCGACCGGCCGCCGCCGGGAGCAACGGCGTCGGCTATCTGACCCTCGTCAACCACGGCAAGGCCGACGCCCTGGTGGCGGCTGACTCGCCGCTGGCGCAACGGGTGGAGCTGCACGCCTCCAGCATGGCCGGAGGCGTGATGCGGATGGCCGCGGAGCCCTCCACGCCGCTGCCGGCGCACGGGCAGGTGAGCTTCGCGCCGGGCGGGCGCCACCTGATGTTCGTCGGGCTGAAGCGGGCGCTGCATGTCGGCGACCAGGTCCCTGCGACGCTTCGCTTCCAGAGCGGGCTTCGGCTGCACGTCAAGTTCGCGGTGGCCGCCGGCGCCCCAGAGGCTCCGATGGCCCCGATGGCCCCGATGCCGGGCATGCGCTGAGGCGCAGCGCCGCAATCCTGACGAAAATGTAACGTGTGACAGCGCCCGGGCGCGCGGAAGTTGCGCTGGGCATGCTGCAAGCTCGCGAGAGAGATCCGATCCGATGAAGACCCTCTGGCTCGCCGCCGCCGCGGCGGCGGCCCTGTCCGCCCCGCTGTCCGCCGCCCTCTGCGGCCAGGCCGCGGCGGCGACCAAGGCCAAGCCAGCGCCACGGTCGGCGACGAAACCCGCCGCCGGCCCCAGCCTCACCGCCGCCCGGCGCCTCGGCGCCTGGGGCTTCGACCTCTCCGGCCGCGACACCGCCGTGAGCCCGGGCGACGACCTCTTCCGCTACGCCGACGGGAGCTATGTGAAGTCCCTGCAGATCCCGCCGGATCGCTCGCGCTACGGCGCCTTCGACACCCTCGTCGAGCTGTCGCAGAACCGCATGCGCGCGGTGCTGGAGAAGGCCTCCGCCGACAAGGCCGCCACCGGCGAGCGCGCCAAGGTGGGGACCATGTACCGCAGCTTCATGGACCAGGCGCGGGTCGACGCGCTGGGCGCCACGCCGCTCGCGGCCGACCTGGCGGCGGTGCGCGCCGCGACCACGAAGACCGAGCTCGCCCGGCTGATGGGCCAGGCCCACCGCGGCTTCGGCGGCGCCGTCTTCAACGCCGACGTCAGCGAGGACGCCAAGGACCCTACGCACTACGCCGTCTACCTCGGCCAGGCGGGCCTGGTCCTGCCGGACCGCGACTACTATCTGCAGGACTCCTTCGCGCCGCAGAAGGCCAAGTACGAGGAGTATGTGGCGCAGATGCTGGGCCTGGCCGGGTGGCCGAACCCGGAGGCGAACGCCAAGGCCATCGTCGCCATGGAGACGGAGATCGCCCGCGCCTCCTGGCCGCGCGCCGAGCGGCG
>JAQGIJ010000503.1 GCA_028291285.1 Phenylobacterium sp.
GTGGTGCCTGGGGGCGGATTCGAACCACCGACACGCGGATTTTCAATCCGCTGCTCTACCAACTGAGCTACCCAGGCGTAGGCCGCCCACGCGGGAGCCGCGTCTATAAAAGACGCTCTTTCGGAAGTCCAGCGACCGGTTAGTCGTCGTCCGATCCCCAGTCGGATCCCCCCTCCGAGGGGCGCTCGTCGTCCTCCCGCCCCGGCGCCACATAGCGGCCGGTGAGCCAGCGCAGCAGGTCGAGGTCGGCGCAGCGCTTGGAGCAGAAAGGGCGCGCCGCCGGGTCGGTCGGCCGCCCGCAGATCGGGCATTTCGGCTGGCTCATGCGCGGGCCACGTCGAAGCTTTCGCGGGGACGCGTGGGATCGGGCCTGAGATTGAAGCGCGCGCCGATCCGCTCGGCAAGCCGCGGCGCCAGCTTTTCCGCCTCCGCCGCCACCGCCGGCGCACAGGCCGCCGTCAGCCGCGCGCCCGGGTCGGCCTGCGCCTCAGCCTCGAGCCGCCGCAGAAGCCGCTGGGCCAGGCTGCGGTCGCTGAGCGCGCCGTCCTGGCGGCAGAGGATCTCGGCCAGCGGCCGGGTGCGGCGGGGCAGCGAAAGCTCCATGGTGCCGAACCGGCCGACCGGGCCGATGGCGACGCCGGGATTGTCCGGCCCGAACGCGGCGCGCGCGGCGGCCATCAGGGCGCCCGCGTCATGGCCGCGGCCCACCAGGTCGAGGACGACGATGCCGCCCAGGCTCTTCAGCCGAAGCAGCCGCGCGGCCAGCGCGATCGCCGCGAGGTTGGCGGCGCGGGTCACCCGCTTGGCGTCGGCGCCCTTGCGTTCGCCCAGGTCGACGTCGATCGCGGTGAGCGCGCGGGTGGGCTCCACCGCCAGCACGCCGCCGCCCGGCAGCGGATGCAGCACGTCCAGGGCCTCGGCCTCGGCCTCGTCGGCGGCCGCCCGGGCCGCCCGCCCGGTGACCGGCTCGCAGCCCTTGGCGAGCGCTCGCAGGGCCTCCGCCAGGCCCGGCGCCGCCGCCAGCAGCCGGGGCGGCCCCTCGCCTGCGCCCGCCGCCCGGGCGATGGCGAGCTTGCCGCGCCGCGGCTCGCTGCGGATCTCGATCTCCAGGACCTCGCCGCGGGTCGGACGGGCGTCGGCCTTGAACGGCAGGATCGCCTCAGCGCCTGCGCCCAGGTCGAGGAAGGCGGTGGCGAGCGCGGGCTCCACGCTGGCGACGACCGCGATCAGCCGCGCGCCGAGCTGCAGCCTGGCATCGTCGCCGTCGCGGCGGATCAGCAGGCGCTCGGGCGCGCCGGCCAGGGTGACGACCCCGCGGGTCTCGCCCAGCCCCTCGTCGAGGAAGATGCGCCGCTCGCTCACGGCCGGTAGCCGAGGCCGGTCAGCAGGTTCAGCGTCTCGTGCAGCGGCAGGCCGACGACCCCGGAATAGGAGCCCTGCAGGTGGCTGACGAAGCCGCCGGCGCGCCCCTGGATGGCGTAGCCGCCCGCCTTGCCCTGCCCTTCCCCGCTCTCCAGGTAGCCGCGGGTCTCCTCCTCGGTGAGCCGCTTGAACCAGACCCGCGTCTCCACCAGCCGCTCGGCGCGCCGGCCGTCGGGGCTCATGAGCGCGACGGCGGTCAGCACCCGGTGGGCGCGGCCGGACAGCAGCTCGAGGCAGCGACGGCCCTCGCCGTGCGTCTCCACCTTGGGCAGGACGCGGCGGCCGACGGCCACCACCGTGTCGGCGGCCAGCACGAAGGCGCCCGGCTCGGCGGCGGCCACGCGCGCGGCCTTCTCCGCCGCCAGGCGCAGGGCCAGGCGGCGCGGGGTCTCGTCCTTCAGGGGGGATTCGTCGAGCTCGGCGCCGATCACCGCGTCGGGGACCAGGCCGACCTGGCGCAGCAACTCGAGCCGCCTTGGGCTCGTGGAGGCAAGCACCAGGCGCGGGACGTCACGTGGCAAAGCCCGGCGCGCCGTCAGCGGACGCGGAAGGTGATGCGGCCCTTGGCCAGGTCGTAGGGCGTCATCTCCACGACCACCTTGTCCCCGGCCGAGACGCGGATGCGGTTCTTGCGCATCTTGCCGGCCGTGTGGGCGACGATCTCGTGGTCGTTCTCGAGCTTCACGCGGAACATGGCGTTGGGCAGGACCTCACTGATAACGCCCGGAAACTCGAGCAGCTCTTCTTTCGCCGTGCAGCCTCCCAAGCGAAGGAAAGCCGTGAACAGCGAAGCAGATAATACCCACGCGGCCGCACGAGGTCGATGGGGCCGGCCTCAGCCCCGGAAGCGCCGCTGGATGCGGCGGGCGAGCGCGTCGCGGACGTCGCGGTAGGCGGCCAGCCGGGTCTCCCGCGAGCCTTCGGCGAGGGTCGGATCCAGCGTCGGCCAGTACTCGATCTCGGCGGCGCGGCCGCGGGCGATCTCGACGGCGCGGTGCTGCGCCTCCGGCGTCAGCGAGATCACCACGTCGAACGAATCGTCCTGCAGCTCGTCGAAGGTCTTCACGCGGAAGTCGGAGAGGTCGCAGCCCACCTCGGCCATCACCTGGGCGACCAGGGGATCGATCTCCGAGGCCTGGCCGTACTCGACCGCGGAGTCGGGCGCGTGCTTGAGGCCGCAGCTGTCGACGAAGATCCGGTTTCCGGCGATCCGCCGCAGCAGGCCCTCGGCCATGGGCGAGCGCACCCGGTTGTAGTTGCAGGCGAACAGCACGGCGCCCGGCGGCTTGGGCGAGGAGGCGGCGTGGTCGGCCATCGCTCAGCCTCGCCAGTGCAGGGCGCAGAGCAGGGTGAAGAGCCTGCGCGCCGTGTCCAGGTCGGTGTCGATCTTGCCCTTGAGCCGGCTCATCAGGAGCTCGGAGGCCTCGTTGTGCAGTCCCCGCCGGCCCATGTCCAAGGCCTCGATGTGCGCGGGCGTGGCGTTGCGAATCGCCTGGTAGTAGCTCTCGCAGATCATGAAGTAGTCGCGGACCAGGCCGCGGAACGGGCTGAGCGACAGGATGTGGCGCCGCTGGTAGTCCGGGCCGCTCACGTCCAGCACCAGCCGGTTCTCCACCAGCTCCATGCGCAGGTCGTAGGGGCCCGCCTCCGCCCCCTCCGGCGCGAAATAGTTGTCCTCGAGCAGGTCGAAGATGGCGATCTGCCGCTCCTGCTCCTGGTCGCGCGAAGCGGCCGACAGCGACTCCTCGTCGAGCTCGACGCTCTTCAGGCGGTGGATCTTGCGCGTGGCGGCCATGGGTCCGGTGATCGGCTGCACCACGCTTTAGGCCATTCCGCGGCGCGCCGTCATCCCGGCGCGCTCGCGGGCGTCACTGCCCGAGGCGGATGGCGGCGGAACGGGCATGGGCTGGCAGGCCCTCGGCCTCGGCGAGCGCGACGGTCGGCGGGCCGAGCACGGCGAAGGCGGCTTCGTCGCACTTCACCATCGAGGTGCGCTTGAGGAAGTCGTAGAGCGACAGGCCCGAGGAGAAGCGCGCCGCCCGGCTGGTGGGCAGGACGTGGTTGGAGCCGGCCACATAGTCGCCGACGGCTTCGGGGGTGAAGCGGCCCAGGAAGATGGCGCCGGCGTGCCGGATCCGCGCCGCGAGCGCATCGGGATCCTCCACCGCCAGCTCCACGTGCTCGGGGGCGATCAGGTCGACGAGGCGGGGCGCCTCGCTGAGCGGCGCGATCACCACCGCGCCGTGGTCGCGCCAGGAGGCGGCGGCGTCCGCGCCGGTGGAGAGCTGGGCCAGCTGCGCCGCCACGCAGGCCTCGACCTTGGCGGCGAAGGCCTCGTCGTCGGTGATCAGCACGGACTGGGCGGCCGGGTCGTGCTCGGCCTGGGAGAGCAGGTCCGCGGCGATCCAGGCGGGATCGTTGGCGCCGTCGGCCACCACCACGATCTCCGAGGGGCCGGCGAGCGCGTCGATGCCGACTACGCCATAGACCCGGCGCTTGGCGGCGGTGACGAAGGCGTTGCCGGGCCCGACGATCTTGTCCACCGGCGCAATCGGGCCGGCGCCATAGGCCAGGGCCGCCACGGCCTGCGCCCCGCCCACGCGCCAGATCTCGCTCACGCCGGCGGCCTGGGCGGCGGCCAGCACGGCGGGCTGCAGGCGCCCGGGCGGGGTCACCATGGCGATCCGCGCGACGCCGGCGGCCGCGGCGGGCACGGCGTTCATCAGCACGGTGGAGGGATAGGCGGCCCGCCCGCCGGGGACATAGATCCCCACCGCCTCGAGCGGCGTCCAGCGCCAGCCGAGCTCGACGCCGTCGGCGTCCTTGAACCACTGGTCGGCCGGCCGCTGGCGCTCGTGATAGGCGCGGATGCGGGCGGCGGCGAAGGCGATCGCTTCGCGCACCTCGGCGGCGCAGGCCGCCGCGCCCTCGGCGATCTCCTCAGCCGTGACGCGGATGTTGGTTTCGTCGATCTCCACGCGATCGAACTCGCGGGCAAAGCGCAGCAGGGCCGCGAGGCCCTCGGCGCGGACCGCCGCCAGCACGTCGCGGACGATGGCGTCGACGTCCTCGGGGGTCTCGCGGCGCTCGTCGACAAAGGCCCGGAAGCCCGCCTCGAAGCCGGCCTCGTTCACATTGAACCGGCGCATGTCGTCTAGAGCTCGTGGGCCGGCTTGCGCGGCGTCGGCCAGGGCTGGGAGACGTCGGCCAGCACCGCCTCGACGCACTCCACCGAGGCGCGCAGGTCGCCGCCGCCGGCGAAGCTCAGGGTGACCACCCCGCCCGGCGCCTCGCCCGGCTCGAAGGTCATGGCCAGGATCTCCAGCACCGCGTCGGGCGCGTTGCGGCGGATCTTGCGGGCCTGGACCTTCAGCACCCCGCCCAGCTGCAGGCCCGAGCGCACCCGCTCGCCGCCGCCTGCTTCCCAGCGGTAGCGGTTGAAGGCCAGCGTCAGGCGCCGCGCCTTCGGTTCGTAGGCGATGTCGCCAATCTTGGCGACGGCGTCCTGCACGGCCGCCGAGATCACCGCCAGGTCGTCGGCGTCCTGCGCCAGCAGGCGAAGCGGAGCGGAATGAGTCGCCGACATCAGTCTTCCACCGGCTCGCCGTCGCCCTTCAGGCGGCGGATCTGCGCCCCGCAGGCGCCGAGCTTCTCCTCCAGCCGCTCGAACCCGCGGTCGAGGTGGTAGACGCGGTTGACCACCGTCTCGCCGCGCGCCGCCAGGCCGGCGATCACCAGGCTCACCGAGGCGCGCAGGTCGGTGGCCATCACCTGGGCGCCTTCCAGCGCCTCCACGCCGCGCACCCTGGCCTCGCCGCCGGAGACCGAGATGTCCGCGCCCAGGCGCCCGAGCTCGGGGGCGTGCATGAAGCGGTTCTCGAAGATCGTCTCGCGGATCACGCTCTCGCCCTCGGCGATCGTCATCAGCGCCATGAACTGGGCCTGCAGGTCGGTGGCGAAGCCGGGATAGGGATCGGTCTC
>JAQGIJ010000517.1 GCA_028291285.1 Phenylobacterium sp.
GCCGCCAGCGCCGCTTCGGCCTGAGGCGTCGCCTGCAGGAAGGCGCCGGCCGGCAGGCGCACGCTCACCGGCCCCAGCCGCAACTCCGGGCTGCGCGCCTGGTACGCCACCTCGCCGTCCAGCGTGACCCGGGCGAAGTCGGCCTCGGCTGCGCGCTCGGCCAGGATCATCCGCGCATCCGCCGAGAGCCCGCCGCTCCTGCGCTCCACGCCGGAGATCTCGACGTCGAGGCCCATCGCGGTCAGCGTCACGTGCAGGGTGGGCGCCGATTTCGGATGCTCGAACAGCGGCGCGGCGAGGCGCTTCAGCGCCGGCAGGGCCGCCTGGATGGCCGGATCCGAGATCGGACAGACGGAGATGTCCACCAGGTCCCAGGACTTGCGCACCTTGTATCCCAGGCGCGCGGCCTCGCGGCTCCCTTTGCGGGCGTGCAGCGCCACGCGCCGCCTCGTCCCGGGTGCGGCGGCGAAGGCCGGCAGGATCTCGGCTTCCAGGCGCTCGCGGGCCAGGGTCTGGCGCAGCCGCTCGACCTTCCACGCCAGGTACGGGTCCGGCGCCCAGTGCTGCAGCGCGCATCCGCCGCAGGCGTGGAAGTGCGGGCATGGCGGGGCGACCCGCTCGGGACTGGCGGCCAGGACTTCGATGAGCTCGCGGCGCTCGCCGGAGCCCGCGACCCGCACCCGCTCGCCGGGAAGGGTGAAGGGGGCGTAGACGGGACCCGCGGCGACGCCGTCCCCGTCCCCGCCCAGCGATTCGATCGTCACCTCGACGGGCGGGCCTTGCGGCTTGGGACGGGCGGCGGGACGCGGTCGGCGCATGGGGTGCTCGCAAGCGGCGCGGCGTTTGGCGCACGCCCGAAGAAAACCAAAATCAACGAAGATGAATGGGTCGCTCAACGGCTGTTCAGCTTGGCGGCCCGATAGTCCGGGTCGACACGGCCGAGGGGCCAGCGGCCCTAGAAGGCCGTTCGACATACGTCAGAGGGGTTACGATGTCCAAACCGTCCATCATCGCCAAGGGCGCGCTCGCCGCATGCGCCGGCGTCATGGCCGTGAGCGCCGCGGTCGCCATGCCGCAGGCCGCCGCGGCCCAGCCCTACGGCTACGGCCAAGGCGGCTCCGGCGGCGGCGCCTATTACGATCCGTGCCGCCGCGACCAGAACGGCCGCGGCATCGTCGGCGCCCTCGTCGGCGGCGGCCTCGGCGCGGTGCTCGGCTCGCAGGTGGCCGGCAACGGCCACCGCACCGACGGCTCGCTGCTGGGCGGCGGGCTCGGCGCGATCGCCGGCGCGACCGTGGGCAGCCACAGCGCCGCCTGCGGGCCGGGCTCCCAGTACTACGCGCCGCCGCCCCCGCCGCCTCCGCCGCCGCAGGCCTACTATGCCCCGCCGCCGGCCTATGACGAGGCTCCGGCCTACCGCTACGGCAGCCGCTACGACGACGACCGTTGGGCCTACGGCCGCCGCGGCGAGCGCTTCCGCATCGCCGAGCGTCCCACAGGTCCCGACGGCTGCACCCTGGCCGAGAGCCCGATCTACTTGCCCGACGGCCGCGTCCAGAATCGCTTCGTGCGCGTCTGCATGGACCACTCCGGCCGCTACCAGGTCGTCGACTAAGACGCGCACGCATCTGTCGCGCATCACCTGGCCGCCCGCTCCCCGCGGGCGGCCTCTTCTTATGTCGGGGGACCGGGCTATAGCTGGCCGATGACGATTCCGCAGACGACGGGCTTCACCGCCCATAACGTGCAGCTGGACGACGGGACGATGACCTTCCCGGCGGCCGGCAAGACCATCGACGAGACCGGCAACTACCGCTGCGTCCGCAACCTCCTGCCGTTCCTCTATCCGGCCGGCTGGGCGGGCCGCACGATCGTTGACCTCGGCTGCCTGGAGGGGGGATTCGCCACCGAGTTCGCCAGGCTCGGGCTGGCCAGCACCGGCGTCGACGTGCGCGAGAGCAACATCGCCAACGCGGAGTACATCCGCTCGCGGACCAGCCTGCCGAACCTTCGGTTCATCTGCGACGACGCCTGGAACGTGGGCGCCTACGGGCCCTTCGACATCGTCTTCTGCGTCGGCCTGCACTACCACATCGAAGACCAGCACCGCTTCCTGCAGGAGATGGCGCAGGCCTGCGGCAAGGCGATCTTCATCGACACCCATTTCGCCCCCGACCTGGACGACCATCCCGCCGTCGAGCTCTACAGGCTCTCGGGCCTGACGACGCACGAAGGCCTGCCCGGACGCTGGTATTCCGAGCACCAGCTCGACGCCGACACCCAGAAGGACGAGCTCGAGCAGCTGAAATGGGCCTCCTGGCGCAACGCCCGCTCGTTCTGGCCGACCAAGGGCGCGCTCATCCAGTCGATGCGCGACGCCGGCTTCTCCGTCGTTCTCGAGGACTACGACCAGCTGCGCGACCAGCCGGTCCAGCTGCTTGCCCCCGACGGCTGGCGCTACCGCAATTCGCGCAGCATGTTCGTCGGGCTGAAGTGACCACCGGCGACCCAAGGACTGGGCGGACGCACCCGGCGGGCGCAAAGGGCATCAAGGGTTGGCTCGACCGGCGCCGCGCGCTCGCTATAGTCGAGCATGCCTGCAACGCATCCCACCGGCTTCACCGCGCATAACGTCCGTCTCGACGACGGGAGCTTCACCTTTCCGCAGGCCGCGACCATCGACCAGATGGGCGACTACCAGTGCGTCAAGAACCTGCTGCCCCTGCTCTATCCGGAGGGCTGGCAGGGCCGCAGCATCGTCGACCTGGGCTGCCTGGAGGGCGGGTTCGCCACCGAGTTCGCCCGGCTCGGCCTCGACAGCACCGGCATCGACGTGCGCGAGAGCAATATCGCCAACGCCGAATACATCCGCGCCCACACCGACCTGCCGAACCTGCGCTTCATCCGCGACGACGCCTGGAACGTCGGCCAGTACGGCCCCTTCGACATGATCTTCTGCGTCGGCCTGCACTATCACATCGAGGACCAGCGCCGGTTCCTCAGCGAGATGGGCCGCGCCTGCCGCAAGGCGATCCTGATCGACACCCACTTCGCCCCGGAATTCGACCACGAGCCGGCGGTCGCCATCCACAGGCTTTCCGAGCTCACCAGCCATGAAGGCCTCCCCGGCCGCTGGTATCCGGAGCACGACCTTGACCCCGCCACGGGCAAGAAGGAGCTGGAGAGCCTGAAGTGGGCCTCCTGGGAGAACAAGCGCTCCTTCTGGCCGACCAAGGGCGCCCTCGTCCGCGCCATGCGCGACGCCGGGTTCGCCATCGTGGTCGAAGACTACGATCAGTTCGGCAGGGATTCAGTCGCCCATCTCTCGCCGGACGGATGGCACTACCAGAACTGCCGGGCGATGTTCGTGGGCGTCAAGACCGGCGACGAGGCCGCGGCGGCGAGCTTCGAAACCGTCGCCCACGCGCTGAACGGCGCCATCCGCCTGCCGCCATCCGCCCCCGCGCCCGAACAGGCTCCGCCGCCCGCGCCCCCGCCGGGACCCGACCCCCGCATCGAGAGCCTCCAGGCGGATCTCGACCGCATCTACGCCTCGAAGTCCTGGAAGCTCACCGAACCTCTGCGGACGCTCGCGCGGATGCTTCGGCGCTAGCCGCCTCCCGCCAGCGGCGAGGTCCGCCGAATGCGCGATCAGCGCGCTGAAGCTTGCGGGAAGCGCCAGCCCGCCAGCCAGTCGGCCAGGATCAGCAGCGCCTCGTTCACGGCGAAGGCCGCGCCGATGCAGATCCTAGGCCCCGCGCCGAACGGGATGTACTGGAAGCGGTGCTGC
>JAQGIJ010000553.1 GCA_028291285.1 Phenylobacterium sp.
GCGTCGAGGTTCACCACCTCGTGCCCCTCGGCTACGGCGCGCCGCACCACGGCCGATCCGATGAACCCGGCGCCCCCCGTGATCAGGATCTTCATTCGGTCTTTCTAAGCCAAGACGACGCGAGCACGCCGCAAATTCCACCGTCCCCTGCCGCCCTCTTACATCGAAACCGCCGAGGCTCAACCCTCGGCGCCGCGGCGAAATTGGCCCGCAGCCCTTGAAGCGGCGCGCTGAGCGGCCCTACAAGCGAGATCCTCAAGGCCAGACCCGGCGTTCTCTCCGACGGCGTCGCCGCGCCGGCTTGGCGGAACGAGCCAGAGGGAGCCCAGGGCTTTGGAATCTGCCAGCGAGGACAGCCCGACCCCCGCCCCGCGACGCCGGGGACCGGACCTGACCGCGGGCGCGATCGGGCCGACCCTGATCGCCTTTTCCATGCCCGTGCTCGGCTCCAACATCCTGCAGTCGCTGAACGGGTCGGCCAACGCCTTCTGGGTCAGCCACGTGCTGGGCGAGGCGGCGCTGACGGCGACCGCCAACGCCAACCAGATCCTGTTCCTGATGCTGGGCGCGGTGTTCGGCGTCTCCATGGCCGCCAACATCATGATCGGCCAGGCGGTAGGCGCGCGCGATCCCGTGCTGGCCAAGAAGGTGGTCGGCACCTGCACCACCTTCTTCGTCGTGGTCTCGGTGGCCGTCGGCGTCCTGGGCGGGCTGCTCACCCCGGCGATCCTGGGCGCCATGGGCACGCCGGCGGACGCCAGGATCGACGCCATCGCCTATCTGCGGGTGATCTTCGCGGCGATGCCGTTCATGTACTTCTTCAACTTCGTGATGATGGCCCAGCGCGGCGTGGGCGACAGCCGCACGCCGTTCTATTTCGCTCTGGTGCAGGTGCTGCTGGACATCACCTTCAACCCGATCCTGATCACCGGCTTTGGGCCATTTCCGCGGCTGGGCATCGCCGGCTCGGCGGCCTCGACCCTGTTCTCGCAGACCTTCACGCTGGCGGTGATGGTCTGGTATCTCTACCGCAAGCGCTCGCTGCTGGTGATCAGGCCCAGCGAATGGCGCCAGCTGATCCCCGACATGGGCATCTTGAAGACGCTCGTCTTCAAGGGCACGCCCATGGGCTTCCAGATGATCGTCGTCAGCCTGGCGGCGGTGACCATGATGAGCCTGGTCAACCGCTACGGCTCGCACACGGCCGCGGCCTATGGCGCGGCGGTGCAGCTCTGGAACTATGTGCAGATGCCGGCGATGGCGCTGGGGGCGGCGGTCTCTTCCATGGCGGCGCAGAACGTCGGCGCCGGCCGCATCGACCGGGTGGAGCGGGTGGCCTGGATCGGCGCGGGCTACGGCGTCCTCTTCACGCTCACGCCGATCCTGCTGATCCTGATCGCCGATCCCATCGTGCTGCAGGCCTTCCTGCCGGCGACCAGCCCGTCGCTGCCGATCGCCGAGCACATTAACCAGATCGTGCTGTGGAGCTTCATCCCGTTCGGCGTGGCCTTCGTCTTCTCCGGCGTGGTGCGGGCCACCGGCGTCGTCTGGCCGCCGCTGATCTTCATGGTGGTCGCGCTCTGGTTCGTGCGGATCCCCTTCGCCTATGCCCTGATGCCGCGTCTCGGGGCCGACGCGGTCTGGTTGAGCTTCCCGCTGGGCAGCGTGGTGATCCTCGGCTTCGCCGTGGCCTACTACCAGTGGGGCGGCTGGCGCAGCGCCCGCCTGGTGGAGACCGTGCCGCACGGCGACGTGCCCGATGTCGGCCTCTCGCCTCCGGGCGGGATGGAGGAGACCGAGGTCTCCGCCGAGACCGAGGCCTTCAGGCGTTCGTCTCCATCAGCGCCGAGTAGACCAAAGTCCGAAGCTCCCGCCGAATAGACGTCGAGGATGACGGCATCAGCTGGGTCATGAAGGCCACGCTCACCTGCTCCACCGGATCCACCCAGAAGGCCGTGGACGCCATGCCGCCCCAGTAGAATTCGCCCGGGCTGGAGGGCAGCAGGGCGCGCGCCGGATCGAAGGCCACCGCGAACCCCAGGCCGAAGCCGACGCCGGCGTTGGTGCTCTCGGAGAACAGCGAGCGGGACAGCTGCGTCAGGTCCTGGCCGCCGGGCAGGTGGTTGGTGGCCATCAGCTTGATGGTGCGCGGCGCCAGGATCCGCGCGCCGTCGAGCTCGCCGCCGTTCACCAGCATATTGGCGAAGCGCAGGTAGTCGGCGGCCGTGGACACCAGCCCGCCGCCGCCGGAGAGCAGGGCGGGCGGGGCGAGATAGGGGCTGGTCTGCGGGTCGTCCTGCAGTTTCATGCGGCCGTCGGGGGTCGCCTCGTAGCAGGCCGCGAAACGGGCCCGCTGGTCCTCGCGCACGAAGAAGCCGGTGTCGGTCATCTTCAAGGGTTCGAAGATCCGCTCCCGGAACACCTGGTCGAGGGGCTTTCCGGTCAGGGTCTCGACGAGGTAGCCGACGACGTCGGTGGAGACGGAGTAGTTCCAGGCCTCGCCGGGCGAGAACTCCAGCGGCAGGTTGGCGAGCTCCTGGACCATGCCGGCGAGGTCCCGCTCGCCGTGCATGAGGTCGATCTTCAGCCGGCGGTAGGCGGCGTCGACGTTGGTCCGGTACTGGAAGCCGTAGGTCAGGCCGGAGGTGTGGCGCAGCAGGTCGACCACCTGCATCGGCCGCGCAGGCGCGGTCGTGGCGAAGGCGCCGGGAAGGCCTGCCTGGAAGACGCCCAGGTCGCTCCAGTGCGGGATGTGCCTGGCGACCGGATCGTCCAGCGCGATCAGCCCTTCCTCGACCAGGGTCATCAGCGCCACCGAGGTGATCGGCTTGGTCATGGAATAGATGCGGAAGACGGTATCGGCGGCGAGCGGGATCCCGCGCTCCGGATCCTGCTGGCCGATCAGGCTCTGGTGGACCAGCTCGCCGCGCCGGGCGACCAGCAACTGGGCGCAGGGCAGCCGGCCGGGGCCGACGTAGCGGTCCTGCAGCAAGCGGTCGATCCGCTCGAGCCTGGCCTTCGAGAACCCCTGCGCGCCCGCCGCATCCATGCCGCTTCACCCCCTTGGAAGTGGGCGACTGTGCATGGCGAGGGCGAGCGCAGGCAAGGGCGATGCGACGGCGGCCTGCCGCCTTAGGCCGAGGCGCCGGCCGGCAGCTCGATCGCCAGGTTGCGGGCGCGGACGCTGAACGCCTCGGTGTCGAGCTCGGGCAGCTGAATCTCGCCGGCCAGGACCTTGGCCTTCCAGGCGTCCTGCGCCGGGACATTGGCGTGGAACTCCGGCATCACCTCGGCGGCGAAGAGCTCGAGGCTGTCGCAGATGTCCTGGTGGGTGTTGCGGCCGGTCTGGTTGAGCAGGATCACCTGGTCGATGTGGCTCTCCTCGAAGCGCCGCAGCTTGCTGCGGATCGTCTCGGGGCTGCCGATCAGGCCGCCGTCCATGGCCTTCTGCACGGCCGCCTCGTTCTCGCCGCGCCAGCGCTGGTAGGCCGCCCAGACGTCGTAGGTCCCGGGCTCGGCGTTGGCGATTTCCTTCGAGCCGTAGAAGCGCAGGGCGAACTGGAAGAAGGTCGCCCCGTCGGCCTTGGCGCGCGCCTCCTCGTCGGTCCTGGCGCACATGAACATGCTGACGAGGGCGATGTTCGGGTTCACCGGATAGTCGGCCAGCCGGTCCAGCCGCTTGGTCATGGCGTTGTAGTAGGCGTGGACCCAGGCGTGCGCGGCGTCGGCGCTGACGAACTGGAAGCCGAGCGCGCCCAGCCCCTTCTCGCCGGCGTAGGCGATGGTCTGCAGCTGCGAGCAGGCGGTCCAGAGCGGCGGATGCGGCTTCTGGCGCGGCTTGGGCACCACGTTGCGCGGGGGGAAGTCGAAATACTTGCCGTGGTATTCGTGGCTCTCGCTGGTGAACATCGGGATCAGGCAGCGCACGGCGTCTTCGAAGATCTCGCGCTTGTCGCGGAAGCGCACGCCGAAGGGGTGCAGCTCGCGGGTGGTCGCCGCCTCGCCCATGCCCAGCTCCACCCGGCCGTTCGACAGCAGGTCCAGCGCCGACACATTGGCCGCCACCTTGGCCGGGTGGTTGGTGGTCAGGTGCAGGATGCCGTGGCCCAGCCGGATTCGCTTGGTGCGCTGGCTGGCCGCGCCGAAGAAGACGCCCGGCGCCGAGCAGTGGGAGTATTCTTCGAGGAAGTGGTGCTCCACCTGCCAGGCGTAGTCGTAGCCCAGCCGGTCGGCGAGCTCGACCTGGTCGAGCGCATGGTTGAATAGCCGCCACTCGTCGTCCGGCCCCCAGGGCCTGGGCAACTGCAACTCGTAGAAGACTCCGAACTTCATGGCGTCGCGTCCTCCGGATCGTTTTTCTTTCGATTGCGGACCGGAAGTGCTGCGGCGTCAACGGAAAAGCCCGTTCCCGACGCGCGCCACGCGGGGAAAGGGCCGGAGGCTAGTCCTTGTAGCTCGGGTCGATACGGTCGAGCTTGCGCAGCAGCGCCGGCCAGACGAGGTTGTCCGCGAAGGAGCGCGAGCGCTCCGGGCTGCGCTGGCCCATCTTCGTGATGACGGTGGGATCGGGGTCGTGCAGCGGGCGGCCCATACCGAGCGCGCGGACCTGCACGGAGCAGGCCCACTCCAGGAAATACATCCGGGTGAAAGCCTCGGCGACGCTGGCGCCCAGCGCCAGGGTGCCATGGTTGCGCAGCAGCATCAGGTGGTTGTCGCCGAGGTCGCGCTGCAGCCGCTCGCGTTCGTCGAGGTCGACGGCCACGCCCTCATATTCGTGGAAGGCGATGTCGCCGGCCACCAGCATGGCGGTCTGGTTGAGCGGCAGGACGCCGTCCTCGATCATCGAGACCGCCACACCGTCCCGGGTATGCAGGTGGATGACGCAGCCGGCGTCCTCGCGGGCCATGTGCACGGCCGAATGGATGGTGAAGCCGGCGGCGTTCACCTTGTGCGGCGTGGGGGCGAGGATCTCGCCGTCGGTGCTGATCTTCACCAGGCTGGAGGCGGTCACCTCCTCGAACAGCATGCCGAAAGGGTTGATCAGGAAGGCCTCGTCGGCGCCGGGCAGGCGCGCCGAGATGTGGGTGGCCACCAGGTCGTCCCAGCCGAACATCGCGACCAGCCGATAGCAGGCGGCGAGGTCGCGGCGGATGTGGCCTTCCTCGGCGCTGATGTAGGCGTCGGCGCTGGCGGCGAGCGGGCGGTCTTCGGCGATGTTGTTCAAGGGGTTTCCTCTCTCAGCCGAGAAGCGCGACCTGGACGTCGCGGTGGCCAGTGTACGCGCCGCGGCCGTGGAAGGTGTAGAAGTTGTCGAGCAGCATCAGGTCGCCCTGTTCCCAGGAGAAGGCGACCTCCAGCTCGTCGAGGATCGGATAGATGCTGGCGAGGTCGTCCGGCGCGATCTGCCCGCCGTCGGCGTAGGTGGTGTTGTACGGCCGGGGCAGGCCCGCGTCGTCGTAGAC
>JAQGIJ010000605.1 GCA_028291285.1 Phenylobacterium sp.
TGGCCACCCACATCCTGGCCTTCGAGGGCGACAGCCACGTGGAATGGTTCGAGGGCAACTTCGAAGCCTACGAAGAGGACAAGATGCGCCGGCTCGGCACCGACAGCATCATTCCCCATCGGATCAAGTTCCAGAAGTTCGGGCGCTAACCCGCCGCCGCCGGGCTCATCGTTCCGCCGCCCTCGCTGCGCCTTTCCCGTATCATCGACCGGGGCCGCGGCGTTGGCTGGGCTCCCCGGGGGTGAATCCGCTTGCCCGGGTAAAGGCCGGGGCGTAAGCCCGCGCCCGCCGGCTGGTTCGGTGGTTGGAGCACGTTTCCCATGACGAGCGAGCCGTCTCTCGCTACGTCCGCCGAATCCGCGACATCGCCATCCGCCTCGACTGACAGCCATGGCCACACCGCCGGGCGGTTCTGGCCGCTGGCGGTCGGCAGCGTCGGCGTGGTCTTCGGCGATATCGGCACCAGCCCGCTGTACGCCTTCCGCGACGCCCTGGCCGAAGTGCCCGCGGATCGGCTGGCGCAGGCGGACATCCTGGGCGTGCTCTCGCTGGCGCTCTGGGCGCTGATCCTTGTCGTGACGGTCAAGTACGTCCTCTTCCTGATGCGCGCCGATAACAACGGCGAGGGCGGGGTGCTCTCGCTGATGGCGCTGGCGCAGCGCGGCCTGAAGAACCGCACCATCGTCATCTTCGCCCTCGGCGCCATCGGCGCGGCCCTGTTCTACGGCGACGGGGTGATCACACCCGCCATCTCGGTGCTCTCGGCGGTGGAGGGCATGAAGTCGGTGCGCGGCTTCTCCCATTGGTTCGGGACGGAGGAGGTGATCGTCGTCACCCTGCTCATCCAGGCCGCCCTGTTCGCCTTCCAGTCGCACGGCACGGCCAAGGTGGGCCGCCTGTTCGGCCCGATCATGGTGGTCTGGTTCCTGGCGCTGGGGGGCATCGGCCTGCTGCACATCAAGGACGCGCCGGGCGTGCTGGTCGCCATCTCCCCGCAGTATGCCGTGGAATTCCTGCTGCGCCACGAGATGGTGGGCTTCCTGGTGCTGGGCGCGGTCTTCCTGACCGTCACCGGCGCCGAGGCGCTCACCGCCGACATGGGCCACTTTGGCCGGGTTCCGATCCAGGTCGCCTGGTTCGCCCTGGTCTTCCCCTGCCTGGCGCTCAACTACTTCGGCCAGGCGGCGCTCGCCTCCAAGGCGCTGGCGCACGCCCAGGCCGCCCACCAGCTCCTCGGCAAGCAGGACTGGTTCTTCCTGATGGCCCCGCCGCAGTGGCGGATTGGTTGGGTGGTGCTCTCAGGGGTGGCGACCGTCATCGCCAGCCAGGCGGTGATCACCGGCGCCTTCTCGCTGACCCAGCAGGCGATTCAGCTGGGCCTGCTGCCGCGGCTCAACATCAAGATCACCTCCGCCACCGAGGCCGGTCAGATCTATGTGGCGCCGATCAACTGGCTGCTGTTCACGGGCGTGGTGCTGCTGGTGCTGTCGTTCCGCTCCTCGGACGCGCTCGCCCACGCCTATGGCATCTCGGTCACCGGCACCATGGTGGTGACCACCTGCCTGGCCTTCATCGTCGTGCGCCAGCGCTGGAAGTGGAAGCTGCCGCTGGCGCTGGCGCTCCTCGTGCCGCTGCTGGCCCTCGACCTGACCTTCTTCAGCGCCAACCTGCTCAAGGTGCTCACCGGCGGCTGGGTGCCGCTGACGCTGGGCGGCGGCCTCTGCCTGGTGATGGCGACCTGGGTGCGGGGCACCCGGCTGCTGCGCGCCAAGGTGATCAAGGATGGCCTGCCCCTGGCGGATTTCCTGAAGATCATCGCCCAGCGCGAGCCGATGCGGATCGCCGGCACGGCGATCTATCTGACCTCCGAGCCGGACACGACGCCGCCGGCCCTGATGCACAGCCTCAAGCACTATCGCGTGCTGCACGAGCGCAACGTGGTGCTGCGGGTGGTGAACGAGCCCAGGCCCTATCTGGACGACGCCGACCGGCTCGAGGTCACCGAGCTCGGCAGCGGCTTCTGGTCGCTGATCGTCCACTACGGCTACATGGAGAACCCGAACATCCCCAAGGCGCTGGCGCTGCTGCGCAAGCGCGGCTTCAAGTTCGACATCATGGCGACGTCCTTCTTCCTGAGCCGCCGGACCATCGTGGCGAGCACCGCCTCCAGCTTCGCCAGCTGGCGACGGCAGCTCTACGTCTTCATGGCGAAGAATTCGGCCGATCCCACCAGCTTCTTCCACCTGCCGCCGGGGCGGGTGGTGGAGCTCGGGACCCAGGTGGGGCTCTGAGGCCGAGACACGGAAAGCCCCGGCCGTGGGGCGGCCGGGGCCTTGCTCATCGGATTCGCGGCCGCGGCTGACGCGGCTCTGGAGGCTGATCGGTTAGAGCCCCTCGGGCCGGCCAGGCGAATCCACCTGACCCCGAAGGGCTCTCATCCTCAGCGCGGGGTAGTCGACGACCCCGAGGTGTCGGAGGGCGTGCCGGAGCCCGTGGCGCCCGGCGTGGAGCCCGTATTGCTGGCGGGCGGCGTCGACGACGCGCCGGAATCGGTCGGCGTGTTGACCGCCCCGCTCGTTGTGCTCGAGCCGCTCGCGCCGGTGGTCGAGCCGCTTGCGCCGGAGGTCGTGTCGTTGGACGTCGGGGCGCCCGTGGACCCGGTGGTCGACCCCATCGCCGGCGCCCCGGTGGTGGCGCTGGGCGAGCTGCTCATGCCGGCGCCGGCGCCCGCGCCCGCGTCCGTGGAGGTGGCGTTGGTGCTGGCCCCGGTCGAAGCCATCGCGGAGCCCGACCACCAGTCGCGGCTCGCGCGCTCCTTGGGCGAGGCCGCCATATAGGCGTCAAGCTGGGCGTAGGGGATCGGCTGAGGCGGGCTCGCCACCGAAGACATGGCGGCCGAACCGCGGGCGTGGTGCTTCTTGTGATGCGTCGCCTTGGCGTCGGCCGCACCGGCGGCCAGCACCATGGCCGCCGCGCCCGCGGCCATCATGATCGTCTTCATCTTGCGTCTCCCTGATGTAACGCCGGTTCTCACGGCAAAGTGTAGAACCCGCAGCTCAGCCGTTTGTT
>JAQGIJ010000643.1 GCA_028291285.1 Phenylobacterium sp.
CGCCGCGGCCGAGCTCCAGCAGCGGCCGGCCCGCCGGGCACAGATCGCCGGACAGCTGTCGCAGGTCGTTGGCGCCGAAGACCAGCCGGGCGGCGGTGAAGGTGGCGCAGCGGGCGCTGCTGAAAGCCATGGCGCCGCCCGCCAGGTGCAGGGTTCCGGCCGCGTCCACCACGCTGTGCTCGACCGGCCCGATGGAGAGCGCCGCCCGGATGCGGCCGCTGGCGGCTGGTCCGCCGGGCGTCTGGGTGATGCGGTCGATGTCGGCGGTGACCGCCGGCAGCCCGCCGCCGGCCGCGGTCAGCCGCCAACCCGGCCTGAGCTGCGCCAGGGTGACGACGCCGCCGCGGTCCGGGATGAGGGTGACGGGCTGGCTGAGCGAAAACGTGGGCGGGCCTCCGGCGCTACGGAACGCCAGGGCGGGCGCTGCGAAGCGGAAGCCGCGCGCCGCGCGCTTCACCGCGGCGATATCGGCGGAGTCGCCGGCCGCGGGCGCTCCGAGCCCGGCCCAGCCACCGCGGCCCAGCGCATGGAGCGTGAGCCGCAGGTCCGCGCCCTTGGGTCCGAAGGCCACCGGACCCTGTGCGGCGGCGGTGACGGCCGTCAGCTTCAGGCCGTCGCGGTCGTAGCTGTCGATCAGGCCGCTGGCGGCCAGCCGCGCATGCAGGGCGTCGCCGCGCCGGCGGGTCCAGCTGAAGTCCTCGGCGACGGCGCTGGCGCGCAGCGCCCCGGCGGTCCCGCCGCCGGCGTCCGCCGCCGCGGCGCGCAGATCGGCCACCGCCCGGCCGGTGAGCGCGAAGTCCGCGATCCAGCCTGAAGCCTGGCCGGTGAAGGCGGCCGAGAGCAAGCCGTTGCGCAGCGCCTGTCCGCCCGCCGCGATCCGCCCGCCGGCCAACTCGGCGTGGGCGACGACGGCCCCGGCGGCCCGGCTGCGCGCCTGGTCGGGATAGGGGCCGGCCGCGCTGATCCGCAGGCGGGCGTTCTGCGCGCTCAGGCCCCCTGCGGAGGCGCTCCGCGCCGGCGCGTCAAGGCTGAGCTCGACGCGCGCGCCCTGCGTCAGCAGGTTCACGGCGCCGGCGCCGAGTTCGACGAAGACGCCGCGGCCCTGCAGCCGCGTCGGCGCGGTGGTCGCCGCCAGCCGCAGCAGCCGCCCCTGCTCCACCACAGCGTCGCCGCGCACCGCCAGCCGCCCATAGTCGGTCTGCAGCTGCAGCACGCCGTCCTGCACCTGGATGCGCGGCGGCGCGGCGCCGGGCCGGGGCGGGGCCTTGCGGAATTCCTCGATCAGCGGGTCGAGCGCGCCGGCGGAGAGCCGCCCGCCCTGCAGCCGCGCCCGCAGCACCGGCCGCACGAGCCGCACCGAGCGCACCTCCAGGCCCAGGCCGCGGAGGCCGTAGCCCAGCTCCACCCGGGCGACCGTGAGGTCCGGCGCCCTGGGGTCGCCGATGCGGATCGCGCCCGTCACGCCGGCGGGCCCGATCGCCTGCACCTGGGTATCGGCCGCCACGCCCTTGGACCTCAGCCAGGCCGTCAGCGCCTCGCGCGCGATCGTCCGGCGCGCCGCATAAAGGGCGAGCGCCAGCACCAGCAGCGCCAGGCCCACCAGCGCCAGCAGCGGCGGCAGGCGCGAGGCGGGGGCGGCGGGGGCGTCGGTCAAGCGGGACTACCTTCGGTCTCTCCGGGGAAGGTCATAGCGCAATCCGAGCCAAACCATGGCGCCGGCGGGGCCAGTCCGCGCCTTCCGCAGCGAGATCCTTCAGAAGCTTGGGTAATTGACTTGCCGACGCTCTGCGGGCCTATGACGACCGTTTGAATTCAAAGGCCGCGCGCGGACGGCGCGCCCGCCACGCTCATTTGCGGGGAAGAAACATTATGACTGCGATCAATGCGGTGACCGACCTCAGCTACGACGGCGAGGTGGCCCTCGTCACCCTCAACTCGCCGCCGGTGAACGCGCTTTCGGCCGCCGTCCGCGAGGGGATGTACGACGGCATCAAGGCGGCGCTGGAGAGCGACGCCAAGGCCATCATCCTGATCTGCGAAGGCCGCACCTTCATCGCCGGCGCCGACATCACCGAGCTGGGCGGCGCGCCGAAGGGGCCGAGCCTGATCGACGTCCAGCACTGGATGGAGGATTCCACCAAGCCGGTGATCGCCGCCATCCACGGCACCGCCCTGGGCGGCGGCCTGGAGATGGCGCTCTGCGCGCACTATCGCGTCGCTGTTCCCTCCGCCAAGCTCGGCCTACCGGAGGTGAACCTCGGCCTGCTGCCGGGCGCCGGCGGCACCCAGCGCCTGCCCCGCGTCGCCGGTCCCGAGAAGGCCGTGCAGATGGTCGCCTTCGGCATTCCGGTGAGCGCCAAGGAGGCCCTGGCGATGGGCCTGGTCGACGAGCTCGTGGAAGAGGGCAAGCTGCGCGAGGGCGCCATCGCCTTCGCCCGCAAGGTGGTCGCCGAAGGCCGCCCGCTGACGCGGATCCGCGACAAGGAGGACAAGATCGCGCCGTTCCGCGGCAAGCCGGAGATCTTCCAGGAGTTCCGCAAGGCCAACGCCCGCGCCTTCCGCGGCTTCAAGGCGCCCGAGAACAACATCAAGACCATCGAGGCGGCGGTGAACCTGCCCTTCGACGAGGGGATCGCCGAGGAGCGCCGGCTGTTCGGCGAGCTGATCAGCGGCTCCCAGTCGGCCGCACAGCGCTACTACTTCTTCGCCGAGCGCGCCGCCCAGAAGGTGCCCGACGTCCCCGCCGACACCCCGGTCCGCGAGATCAAGAAAGTGGGCGTGCTGGGCGCCGGCACCATGGGCGGCGGCATCGCCATGAACTTCCTCAACATCGGCGTGCCGGTGACGATCGTCGAGATGCAGCAGGAGGCGCTGGACCGCGGCCTCTCGGTCATCAGGGCCAACTACGAGCGCTCGCGCGGCGTCAAGCCCGAGCAGGTCGAGCAGCGGATGGGCCTCTTGAAGGGCTCCATCGACATGGCCGACCTGAAGGACTGCGACCTGATCGTCGAGGCGGTCTACGAGAACATGGACGTCAAGAAGGACGTCTTCGCCAAGCTCGACGCCGTCGCCAAGCCGGGCGCCATCCTGGCCAGCAACACCTCCTTCCTCGACCTCAACGAGATCGCCTCGGCCACCAAGCGGCCGCAGGACGTGATCGGCATGCACTTCTTCTCGCCGGCCAACGTCATGAAGCTGCTGGAGATCGTCCGCGGCAAGGCGACGGCCAAGGACGTGCTGGCGACCATCCTCAAGGTCGGCAAGCAGATCGGCAAGAACGTGGTGGTCTCCGGCGTCGGCAACGGCTTCATCGCCAACCGCGTCGCCGGCCCGCGGAGCCGCGAAGCCCAGACCCTGCTGCTGGCCGGCGCCGAGCCCACCGACATCGACCGCGTGATCTACGACTTCGGCTTCCCGATGGGGCCGTTCGCCATGATCGACGTGGTGGGCCTGGACGTGATCAAGCCGCCGCCGGGGACCAAGACCATCAACTCCACGCTGGTGGAGATGGGCCGCCGCGGCCAGAAGAGCGGCGGCGGCTTCTACGACTACGACGAGAAGCGCAACGCCCGCCCCTCTCCGGAAGCCGGCAAGGTCATCGAGCAATTCCGCAAGGACGCCGGCGTCACCTCGCGCAAGATCGGCGACGACGAGATCCTGGAGCGCAGCATCTATTCGGTGATCAACGAGGGCGCGAAGGTTCTGGAGGAGGGCATCGCCATGCGCGCCTCCGACATCGATGTCGCCCTGGTCAACGGCTACGGCTGGCCGGTCTACACCGGCGGGCCGATGTTCTACGCCGACCTCGTCGGCGTCGATAAGGTCGTGGCCAAGCTGAAGGAATTCGAGTCCAAGTACGGCGAGCAGTACAAGCCCGCCGCCCTGCTCGAGCGCGTCGCCGCCGAAGGCAAGAAGCTGTCGCAGGTCTGAGGCAGAGGCTCCCCTTCGGGGGAGCCCGCCGCAATCGAGGCGCCGCCCTGGCGTTGCTGCGTCGCAGCATTACATAGGTCGCAGGCCGCCAATTCGAACCCGGGGTTTGACCTTGCCGCACGACACCTTGTTCCAGCCGCTCGCCTTCAAGCGCGGCCCGCAGATGAAGAACCGCTTCATGCTGGCGCCGCTGACCAATGGGCAGAGCCACGGCGACGGAAGGCTCTCCGACGAGGAGATCCACTGGCTGACGCTGCGCGCCGCCGGCGGCTTCGGCCTGGTGATGACGGCCGCGGCCCACGTCCAGGCAGTGGGCCAGGGCTTCGAAGGCCAGCTGGGGATCTTCTCCGACGACCACCTGCCCGGGCTGAAGCGGCTGGCGGATGAGATCCGCGCCCGCGGCGCGCTCTCGGCGGTGCAGCTGCACCATGCCGGGAACCGCTCGCCGGCGGCGCTGGTGGGCCAGCCGGTCTCGGCCTCCGACGATCCGGAGACCGGCGCCCGCGGCCTGACGCTTCCCGAGGTCGAGGCGCTGCGTGACGCCTACATCGAAGGCGCCGTGCGCGCCGAGAAGGCGGGCTTCGACGGCGTGGAGATCCACGGCGCCCACGGCTACATGGTCACCCAGTTCCTCTCGGTCGAGACCAACCGGCGCGAGGACCGCTATGGCGGCGTGTTGGAGAACCGCCAGCGGCTGCTGTTCGAGGTGATCGACGGCGTCCGCGCCCGCACCGGCCCCGAATTCCAGCTCGGCCTGCGGATCTCGCCCGAGCGCTTCGGCCTGCAGCTGCAGGAGGTGCGCGACACCGCCCAGCGGCTGATGAACGAGGGCAAGATCGACTACCTCGACATGTCGCTGTGGGACATCTTCAAGGAGCCGAACGAGGAGGCCTTCAAGGGCCGCACGCTGGCCTCCTATTTCGCCGACCTGGATCGCGGCGAGGTCCGCCTGGGCGCGGCCGGGAAGATCATGACGCCGCAGCACGCCCAGTCGCTGATCGAGGCGGGCTACGACTTCGCCCTGCTCGGCCGCGCCGCCATCCTGCACCACGACTACCCGGACCGCCTGCGCCGCGACCCGGCCTTCCGGCCGATCGCCAATCCGGTCACCCCGGAGTATCTCGGCGAGCAGGGCCTGAGCCCCAAGTTCGTCCAGTACATGCGCAACTGGAAGGGCTTCGTCAGCGAGCCCGCGACCGAGGCGGCGGAGTAGGCTTTCTGTCCTCTCCCCTCTCGCTTTCGCGCCTGTGAGGTCGGGCTCAGATCAGAGGCCGCTCGGCCAGGTTTCCTCGTCGCCGGCCTGGTGCGCTTGGCGCATCGGCGTCGGCAGCGGGGTCACCGCCGTCGTCTCGTCGAACCAGACATAGGCGTCGAACTGCTCGGGCAGGCGGCAGTCCACATAGTGGCTCCAGCGCTC
>JAQGIJ010000667.1 GCA_028291285.1 Phenylobacterium sp.
TGAAGACCGGCCAGCAGAACCCGGCGGCGGTGGCCTTCCTGAATTTCCTGAGGAGCCCGCCCGCCCTCGCCATCATCCGGCGCTACGGCTACGAGGCGCGCTGAGCCGTGGGGCAGGTGGTCTGGACCTCCGTCGCGCTGGCCGGCCTCACGACCCTGATCCTGCTGGCGGTGGCAGCCCCGCTCGGCTGGTGGCTGGCGCGCCGCGGCGGCTGGTGGAAGGAGGCCGTGGCCGCGGTGGTCTCCCTGCCGGTGGTCCTGCCGCCGACGGTGCTGGGCTTCTACCTGCTGATCGCGCTGGGTCCGCAGAGCCCGCTGATGGCGCTGCTGCATCCCTTCGGCGTGCGCACGCTCGCCTTCACCTTCTCAGGGCTGGTGATCGGCTCGGTGATCTATTCGCTTCCGTTCGCCGTGCAGCCGGTGCGCGCTGCGTTCGAAGCCGTCGGGCGCCGACCGTACGAGGTGGCGGCCAGCCTCAGGGCCTCGCCCCTCGACGCCTTCTTCAGCGTCGCTCTGCCGCTCGCCCGGCGCGGCTTCGTCACCGCCGCGGTGCTGGTCTTCGCCCATACGATCGGCGAGTTCGGCGTGGTGCTGATGATCGGCGGTGCCATTCCCGGCCGCACGGAGGTGGTCTCGATCCGCATCTGGCAGCTGGTCGAGGCGCTGCAGTTCGGCGAGGCGCACCGGCTGGCCGCCGGCCTGGTGGCCTTCGCCTTCGCCGTGCTCTTCGCCCTCTTCCTGCTGGAGCGCCGGGCCATGGCGCGGCGCGCGGGCTGATGGGCGAGCTCCGCTTCCGCCTTCAGGGCCGCTTCGGGGCCTTCCGGCTCGACGCTGCGGCGACGCTGCCGGACAGCGGCGTCACCGCCCTGATCGGGCCCAGCGGCGCGGGCAAGACCACCCTGCTGCGCTGTTTGGCGGGCCTGGCGCGCGCCGAAGGCGAGGTGGCCGTGGCCGGCGCCGTCTGGCAGGACGAGCGCCGCTTCACGCCGACCCATAGGCGCGGCGTCGGCTACGTCTTCCAGGAGCCCAGCCTGCTGCCGCACCTCTCGGTCAAGGCCAACCTCGCCTTCGCCGCCCGGCGCGCGGGCGAGGGTCCGGGGGCGGCCTTCGAGGAGGTGGTGCAGATGCTGGGCATCGGCGCTCTGCTCGCCCGTGCGCCCGACGCTCTCTCCGGCGGCGAGCGGCAACGGGTGGCCATCGCCCGGGCGCTCCTCTCCCGGCCGGCGCTGCTCTTGATGGACGAGCCGCTCTCCAGCCTGGACGCCGACTCCAAGGCCGAGGTCATGCCCTACCTCGAGCAGTTGCACCGGGCGCTGGCGCTGCCGGTGATCTATGTCAGCCACGACGCGCTGGAGGTGGCCCGGCTCGCCGACCGCGTGCTGCGCATGGATCACGGCCGGGTTGAGGGCCCCGCGCAGCCGATCGGCGCCGATCCGCTCGGCCACCTCGGCGAGGCGCAGATCCGGGCGTTGGCGCGTGCGGCGCTCGCGGCCGGGCTGCAGGCGGAGGGCGGCGCATGACTGAGGACCCGCTGAACGTCTCGGTGAGCCTCAAGCGCGGGCTCGCGCCGCGCATCGGGCTGGAGCGGGTGGCGCTGCTCGAGGCGGTGGACGAGCTGGGCTCGATCACCCGCGCGGCCAAGCGCCTGGGGCTCAGCTACAAAGGCGCCTGGGACATCGTCCAGGGCCTCAACAACCTCTTCGAGACCCCGCTGATCGAGGCTGCGCCCGGCGGCAAGGCGGGCGGAACGGCGCGCGTGACGCCGCGCGGCCGCGACGTGGCGCTGGCCTTCCGGCGGGTCCAGACTGAGATCGACGCCGCGCTGGCCAAGCTCGAAGCCGGGCTGGGTGGAGACGCGGCGCGGGACCTTTTCTGGAGCCTCGGCATGCGGACCAGCGCGCGCAACGCCCTTCGCGGCGAGATCAGCCACATCACCGACGGCGCGGTGAGCAGCGAGGTCACGTTGCAGGTCGCCGAAGGGGTGGAGATCACCGCCGTCGTCACGCGCCGCAGCGTCGAGGAGCTGGACCTGGCCGTCGGCAAGCCGGCCATCGCGCTCATCAAGTCGAGCTTCGTGCTGCTGGCGAAGGGCGAGGGGCTGCGCACCTCGGCCCGCAATCAGATCCGGGGCGTGGTGGTCGCGCGCGAGGACGGCGCGGTGAACAGCGAGGTCATTCTCGACATCGGCGGCGGCAAGACCCTGGTCGCCACCATCACCGTGGAGAGCGCCCGGGCGCTCGAGATCGGCCGCGACGAGCGGCTCACCGCGCTGATCAAGGCCCCGCACGTCATCCTGGCCGTAGAATAGGTCGCGGCAAGGCGTCGCGGCCAGGCGCCCGGGGCGGCCTGCGACACGAGCGGTGGATCGCCGCACCGGAGCGTCCTTCGTCGCGCATCGGAGGGCGCTTCCAGGCGCCGCCGGCGCGGCGGCGATCGCCGGTCTGCGACCAATGTCCGACGCTGGAGCGACGCCTGGGCGACACTCTCCTCTCGGGCGAGCCCGCCGAGGCTTCGTTGCACGCCGCAAAAGAAGCTGAGCAGGGGCAGGGGGTTCGCGCGCGACGCGAACGCGCAGCCGCCGCATTCGCGCTTGAATTCACCCTGGGGGCAGGGCACACGAACGGCAAGCCTGCCAGGAAGGACGTAGCGACTCGACGCAATCTGTGGCGTCAATCAGTTCGCTTTTCCGACGCTGGCGGACCTGCCGTCCCCGCCCCCATTCACCAGGGCCTCGCATGATCTCTTCCCTCTTCGGCGCGATCTCGAACGACATCGCCATCGACCTCGGAACCGCCAACACCCTCATCTACATGAAGGGGAAGGGGATCGTGCTGAACGAGCCCTCTGTCGTCGCGCTACGCAATGTCGGCGGGCGCAAGGTCGTCCACGCCGTGGGCATCGAGGCCAAGCAGATGCTGGGCCGCACGCCGGGGCACATGGAAGCCATCCGGCCGATGCGCGACGGGGTCATCGCCGACTTCGAAGTCGCCGAGGAGATGATCAAGTACTTCATCCGCAAGGTTCACAACCGCAAGGGCTTCGTGAACCCGAAGGTGATCGTCTGCGTGCCGTCCGGCGCCACCGCCGTGGAGCGCCGGGCCATCAACGACAGCTGCCTGAACGCCGGCGGCCGCCGCGTGGGCCTGATCGACGAGCCGATGGCCGCGGCGATCGGCGCCGGCCTGCCGATCCACGAGCCGACCGGCTCGATGGTGGTCGACATCGGCGGCGGCACCACCGAGGTGGCCGTCCTCTCGCTCTCCGGCATCGTCTATTCGCGTTCGGTCCGCGTCGGCGGCGACAAGATGGACGAGGCGATCATCAGCTACATGCGCCGCAACCATAACCTGCTGATCGGCGAGACCACCGCCGAGCGCATCAAGAAGGAGATCGGCACAGCCCGCGCGCCGGCCGACGGCGAGGGCCTGTCCATCGAGGTCAAGGGCCGCGACCTGATGCAGGGCGTGCCGCGCGAAGTGCGCATCAGCGAGAAGCAGGCCTCCGACGCCCTCTCCGAGCCGGTCGGCCAGATCGTCGATGCGGTGAAGATGGCGCTGGAAGCCACCCCGCCGGAGCTCGCCTCCGACATCGCCGACAAGGGCATCATGCTGACCGGCGGCGGCGCGCTGCTGCGCGGCCTGGACGCCGAGATCCGCGACCACACCGGCCTGCCGGTGACCGTCGCCGACGACCCGCTCTCCTGCGTCGCCCTGGGGTGCGGCAAGGTGCTCGAACATCCCAAGTGGATGAAGGGCGTGCTGGAGTCCACACTGGCTTGAGAGGTCGGCGACTCACGCGGTCAAAGGGGCGGCGGGGGCTGTCATGGCCGTTGGGGGCGAGGGTAGATGTCCTTACGGGACAGCCAATTCGGTGAACTGAAGGTCCCGCTGACCTGGACGGCGGCGGTGGCGCTGATCGTGGCCGCGGTGGTGGCCGTCGCCCTGTTGCTGACCGACCGGCGCGAGACCTTCCGCGCGGAGGCCTACGGTGCGGCGCGCGGGGCGACCGACAGCGTGCTGGCGCCTGTCGGCGACGTGCTCTCCGCGCCCGGCCGCTGGACCGGCGCGGGCATCGACGCGGTGCGCGGCTACTTCTTCGCGGTCTCCGAGAACCACCGCTTGAAGGGCGAGCTGCGCGACATGCGCCAGTGGCGCGACGTGGCGATCGCCCTGAAGAACGAGAACGGCCGGTTCCGCTCGCTGATGGGCCTGAAGACTGACCCACCGATCCCTATGGTCGCCGCCCGCGTGGTGATCGACAGCCGCGGGCCCTTCGCCGACACGCGCATCGCCAACACCGGCCGCGAGGCTGGAGTCATGCCCGGCAATCCGGTGATGAGCGAATATGGCCTGGTGGGCCGGGTGATCGGCGTCACCAACGGCGCCAGCCGGGTGCTGATGCTGACCGACGTCGCCTCCCGCACTCCGGTGATGATCGACCGCACCAATGCGCGCGCCATCCTGACCGGCGACGGCGGCCCGAACCCCAGGCTCGACTACCTGCGCGGCCAGGATCCGGTGCGCGAGGGCGACCGCATCCTCACCTCCGGCGACGGCGGCATCCTGCCGCGCGGCCTGCCGGTGGGCTACGCGGTGAAGGGGCTGGACGGCAAGTGGCGCCTGGTGCTGGCGTCCGACAAAGGCCCCATCGACTTCGTGCGCATCCTGCTCTTCCAGGACTTCACCCAGGTGATCAACCGCAAGGACATGGACAAGCTGCCGGTGCCGCCGCCGACGCCCGGCGAGCCCACGGTGGCGACCGCCGACGCCTCCGGTCCCGCGCCCGCCCTGCCGGGGGCCGCGGCGGCGCTCGTCGCCCCCAAGCCCGCGG
>JAQGIJ010000677.1 GCA_028291285.1 Phenylobacterium sp.
CTCTATCGCTACGCGCGCGCCAACGACCGCAAGGACGAAGCGCTGATGCGCTCCTGCTTCTGGCCGGAGTCCACCCACAAGCATGGCGGCTTCGACGGGCTTTCGAGCGACTTCGTCGGCCGCGCCATGACGATCCTCGGCGGCATCATCTATTCCTACCACTACATCGCCAATCCGGCGGTGGAGGTGCGCGGCGATCGGGCCTTCTCGGAGTGCTACTACGCAGCCCACCACCGCCGCGCCAAGCGTGACGGGACCGGCGAGGAGGACGCCTTCTTCGAAGGCCGCTACCTCGACTTCATGGAGCGTCGGCACGGTGAGTGGCGGATCATCCGCCGGCGGGGCCTCAGCGACCTGACCATCGTGCAGCCGGCGGCGACGCCCTATGCCTCGTGGACGCCCGGGATCCACAGCCACCCGGGTCAGGACGACGACTACTTCGCCATGCGGCGGGACTTCCTCGCCGGAAAATGAGCAGCGCGGGGGCGTGCCCTGCAGGACGACCAACAAACACCGGCCGCGGCAAGGCGGCGAAGGCTTAGGGAGATCACCAAGATGAGCCGTCGGCTTCAGGCGATGCTGGCACTTTGCGCGGCTGTCGCGATGCCCCTGGCGGCCAGCTCGGCCGCCGTCCGGGCCAAACACGCGACCCGGCCGCCGGCGGCGGATTGGACCAACTACGGCGGCGGGTCCAACGAAGACCACTACAGCCCGCTCAACCAGATCAACGACAAGACCATCCAACGCCTGCGGCTGGCCTGGTCCTACGACATCGGCACGGTCCCGAGCGTGCTGAGCGCGCCGGTGGCGGTCGATGGCGTGATCTACTTCTCCGTCGGCTACAGCGTCATCCGCGCCATGGACGCCCAGACCGGCAAGCTGCTGTGGACCTACGACCCCGAGGTCTGGAAGGTCGCGGGCCGCAAGCAGCGCGCGCTGTGGGGCATCCGCGGCATCGCCTACAGCGACGGCAAGGTCCTCGCCGGCACGCTGGACGGCCGCCTGCTGGCCATCGACGCCAAGACCGGAAAGCTCGCCTGGAGCACCAAGACGGTCAGGGCCGACGATGTCGAGGTGATCACCGGCCCGCCCTTCATCATGAAGGACAAGGTGATCATCGGGAACGCCGGGGCGGAGTACGGCCCGGTGCGCGGCTACGTCACCGCCTACGACATCAAGACCGGCAAGCAGGTCTGGCGCTTCTACACCGTGCCCGGCAATCCGGCCGCCGGTCCCGACGGCGCAGCCTCCGACCCGGTGATGGCGATGGCGGCCAAGACCTGGAACGGCCAGTGGTGGAAATACGGCGGCGGCGGCAACGTCTGGCACGCCATGGCCTATGACGCGAAGTTCAACCGCGTCTACATCGGCACGGCCAACGGGGTGCCGTGGAACCAGAACATCCGCAGCCCCGGCGGCGGCGACAATCTGTTCCTGGCCGCGATCGTCGCGCTCGACGCCGACACCGGCAAGTACGTCTGGCACTACCAGACCGCGCCCGGCGAGAAGTGGGACTACGACTCGACGTCGGACATCGAGCTCGCCGACGTGGTGATCGACGGCCAGCCCCGGTCGGTGCTGCTGCACGCGCCGAAGAACGGCTTCTTCTACGTGATCGACCGGGCCACGGGTAAGCTGATCTCGGCCGAGAAGGTGGCCAAGGCGACCTGGGCCGACCGGATCGACCTCAAGACCGGACGGCCGGTCGACAACCCGGAAGCCCAGTACAGCGACAAGCCCGTGGTCGTGTTCCCGGGCGCCGTCGGCGGGCATGCGGTGCTGGCCATGGCGTACAGCCCCGCCACCAAGCTGGCCTATATCCCAGTCAGTGAATCGGCCCGCGTCTACTACAACCAGCCCGGCAATCTCGAGGCGTGGGACTTCCCGCCGGGCTTCGCGATCGTCACCGGGACCGGCTCTACGCCCCCCGGGACCACCCTGCCCGCGCCCACCAGCGCCCTGGTCGGCTGGGACCCGGTGGCCCAGAAGGCCGCCTGGCGAAACAACTTCCCGGGAATCCTTCAGGGGGGCGCCCTGGCCACCGGCGGCAACCTCGTCCTCCAGGGCCGCGGCACCGGCGAGCTGGTCGCCTATGCGGCGGATACCGGCAAGCGGCTCTGGGGCTTCGACGCCCAGGTCGGCGTGCAGGCTCAGCCGATCACCTACATGGCCGGCGGCAAGCAATACGTCACCGTCCTGGCCGGATGGCGCGGCAGCGCGCCGAACGGCGACGGCAAGATCTGGGACTACCGGACGCAAACCCGGCGTCTCCTGACCTTCGTGCTGGACGGAAAGGCGAAGCTGCCGCCCGCCCGGACCGTCAGCCTGCCGATCCTGGACGATCCCAACCTCAAGATCGATCCGGCGAAGGTCGCCAAGGGCCAGACGATCTACGTGGACCACTGCCCGGTGTGCCACGGCGGCGGCGCGGTCGCGGGGGGCGCGGCCCCGGACCTGCGGACGGCCGGCTCGCCGATGTCGATCGAAGCGCTCAGCGCCGTGCTCAAGGACGGGGCGCTTCGCCAGCAGGGCATGCCGCAATTCGAGGAATTCACCGCGGCCGACATCGAGGCGCTGCAGCACTACATCCGTCAGCAGGCCCGCGTGGGCCTCGCAAAACAGGCGGCGGCGGCCAACCCAACGACGCACTGAAGAGTTGAGGTCGGACTGAGCCGGGATTGATTGGGAGGAACGGCGTGATGCGTGGCAGGCGTTCGATCTTTCGACAAGCGCTTACGGCGAGCTTGCTGCTCGCCCTGGCGGCAGGCGGCGGCGCCAAGGCCGCGAAGCCCGCGGCGCACGGCGCCAAAGCTGCGGCCAAGGGCGCGGAGGCCGCGGGCGATCCGGTCCACGGCAAGGCCCTGTTCGCGCAGTGCGCCGGCTGCCACTCGGTGGTGGCCGGGCAGAACCTTCTGGGCCCCAGCCTCGCCGGCGTCGTCGGACGCGGCGCGGCGTCCGTCGCCGGCTTCCACTATTCGCCGGCCATGCAGGCCTCCCACCTGGTGTGGACCCGCGAGAATCTCGATCGCTATCTCGCCTCCCCCGCAACCGTGGTGAGCGGCACCTCCATGGCCTTCCCGGGCGTGCCGAACGCCCGCGACCGCGCCGATTTGATCGCCTATCTGGGGACGACTGGCGCAAAAGGCCGCTGAGCCGGGGCCGAGCCCCTTGCAGTCGCCGCATGTGGCCTTCATTTGTCCTGGATGGTCGTCGGAGGACACCACCATGACGACGGGCCTCAAACTCATCTCGATCGCCACAGCCGTCGCCATGCTCGCGGCCGGCGCCGCGAACGCGAACGATCGGCCGAGCCGGCGCGACAACTGCTTCCTGAGCAACGCCTGGACGGGCTGGAGCGCCACCCACGACGGCGACGCGCTCTATCTGCGGATAACGCAGCGCGAGGTTTACCGCGCCGAGCTGACGCCCGGCTCGCACGTGCGCAAGTTTGGCGACGAGTTCCTGGTCAGCCGCGTCCGCGGGTCGAACTGGATCTGCTCGCCCCTGGATCTCGACCTGACCCTGGCCGACCGCCACGGCATGCGCCAGCCGCTTATCGTCCGCTCGCTGCACAGGCTGACGACGGCGGAAATCGCGGCCATTCCGAGGAAGGAAGTCCCCTAGGGGCTTATCGCGGCCCTAGGAAGGCCGGCTCCGCGGTGTGGAAGGCCGGAACCTCCGGCGCCATCAACGCCCCGGAATCCACCGGCAGCACATGACCGGTGATCTGGCGCGCACCGTCGCTGGCCAGGAAGGCGAACGCCTCGGCGACCTCCTCCGGGTACATCGGCAGGTTCATCGGTGAGCGCGCCGCGACCCTCGCACGGGTGCGCTCGGCATCTCCGGTCAGAGGCACGGTCAGCGGGGTGATCACCCCGCTGGGCGCGACGGCGTTCACCCGTACGCCGGCGGGCGCCAGCTCCGAGGCGGCCGAGCGGGTCAGGCCGATGACAGCGTGCTTGGCGGTCGTATAGGGGTGGGCGCCGAAGCCGCCGCGAAGCCCGGCGACGCTCGCCGTGTTGAGGATCGATCCGCCCTGCCCCTGCGCGACCAGGACGCGCGCCGCGTGCTTCACCCCATAGAAGACGCCGTCCAGCAGGATCGACAGGGTGTCGCGCCAGCCCTCGGCGCTGATCTCGCGGATCGAACCGACGGCGCCGACGATGCC
>JAQGIJ010000008.1 GCA_028291285.1 Phenylobacterium sp.
CTCCTGTCGATCCATGCGCAGCTCGATGCTGATGAAGTCGAGCACGCCGCCGCCGAGACCAGCTTCGTGATCGCTCCACACGCCCGCTTCGGTGTCGATGGAGAACGAGCCTTTCGAACCCCATCGCAGTTTGGTCGGGGTGCTCTGCCGGGCGTTGGGTTCCCCCCGAAAATGTCGCGCGAGGGGCTCCATGTAGCTGGCGAGTGAGGCGCTCATTCCGCGCCTCCGTCCTCAGTTTCAAGCCGCTTGTGCGACGGACGCGGTGCGGTATTATGACACCGCGTGGGCTTCCCCCTCGTGCTGTTGATTTCGGATTTGGCCCTGGCGTGCGGCGCTGGGGCCTTTCGATTTCCGCCGCCACCTGGGCGCGGGCCGGGACAGATTCTCACCTAATCTGGGCCTTCGATGTCGCCGGACGCGGGGCCGGTGAGTTCCCGCGCGGCTTAGTTGTTTGGAACGGTGGGGGTGGCAGCCCACCGGGCGAGCGCCCTCTCCAGGGCGCGGGAGGCCGGCTATCCAGCCAGCGGTCGTTCAGGCTCAGGCTGCGGGCTGGCGTTGGTCTTGATGGCGCAGTTCGGCCAGCACGGACTGGCGCGCGTCGAACGCCTCTAGTTCGGTGAGCAGGAAGTAGCGGCGCCGCGCGATGTAGTGTGGCCGCGGGAAGCCTAGCTCCGGGTTGTTCAGCCAGCGCCAGATGGTCATCTGCGAGACGTTACCGTAGCGCTGCCGGACCTGGGTTGCGGACAGGTAGGTTGGCGGCACGTATACAGCCGCGTTGGCGGGGTAGAACTTCGGTACTTCGTCCATGACGGCGCTCCAAGCTGTTAACACGATGAATAACGCTAAAGTGCGGAGAGCCGGCCGGCGAAGTAAAGAAGAAACCCGATCACATCTCCCGTGAATACACGTTACGTGTAGGGTTTGGAAACGGCTTCACGTTACCCGGACTTGCCTGCGTCAGGCCGACGACATGCGCGGCCCAGCGCGTCAGAGCATCTCGCTTTTCATCCGTGTAGCCGTGCCGCTGGTACACGCCGACGATGCCGGAGAAGCTGCCGCTGACGTGATTTAAGCATCGCTCCACGACGGGCAGAGCCACGCCCAGGCGCGCCATGCCCGACGCGCACGACCTGCGCAGATCGTGGAAAACCCACGCCGGGATCTCGACATGATCGGGGTCTTCGCCGCCGTCCGCCGCTTCCTTCTTGGCGATCTGCAGCATGCGCGCGTCGAGCCGCTCTTTCGCCCGGTCGAATCCGGACGGCGGGGTCTTGCCGGTGGTGCTCAGCGCGAGATCGCGCAGCCCCTTGTGCCTGGGCGTCGCGGGGTCGGTCTTGGCGACAGCGATGCGCGGCAGGCCATTGATGATGGCCTGTGCGGCGGGGGCCAGCGGCACGGCATGCTCGCGGCCGTTCTTGGTGCGCTCGGGCGGCAGGGTCCACAGGTCGTCGCTCAGCTCGGAACGCCGCATACCCGCGATCTCGCCGCGCCGCTGGCCGGTCAGGATCGCCAGCCTGACGAAGTCGCCGAACGGAAATCCCAGGTCGCCCGCGGCCAGCCACGCCCACCGCAGCTCATCGTCCGACAGCACGCGCGCGCGGCTCGTCTCAGGCGTCGGAGCGCGAACGCCAGCGGCCGGCGAACTGGCGAGAACGTCCCGCTGGACGGCCCAATTCAGCAGCTTGCGCGCGGTGGCCAAGACCCTGTTCGCCTGTGTGGCCGCGCCGCGCTCCACCACGGCATCCAAGAGGTCGAGCACATCGCGGCGGCGCAGGTCCTGAATGCGGCGCTCGCCCCAGGCCGGCAGCACGTCCTTGGTCAGGATGTAGTCGACGGAGCGGTAGTAGCTCGGCTTCGCGCGGGGCTTCACGTAGCGGCGCAGGAAGTCCGCGGCGACCACCCGCACAAGATCGCGGTCGGGCTGCACCTGGGGCGCGCGGGCTGCGGCTTTCGCCGCCTGCTTTTCGGCGGCGGGATCATGGCCGCCCGCGACGGCCAGGGCTTGTTCACGCGCCAGCTTGCGGGCGCCGACCAGGGTGAGCGGCACGTCCAGCGCGGGCTCGGGGGGGTCGCTGCCGGGCGGCGCGAGCGGACCTAGCGCCAGCTTCCGCGGCTTCGTCTGGTGGCGGTAGCGGAACGCCCAGCCCTTCGCGCCGGACGGCTGGACGATCAGATACAGGCCGGGCAGGGCGGCGTCTGGGATTTCGTTTCGGGCCGGTCCAGGCTTCGGCTTGGCGGCGAGAATGGCTTTGTCGGTGAGCACGCGATGCATAATCGAATCGCCCCTCGGGTAGCGCTGGGGGTAACGGAATGGGGGTGTTAATGCCCGTTACCCAGCGTGCATAACGATGGCGGCGTACACGTTTTGCAAGCAACAACAGCGTGTTAGGCCGCGCCGGGCGTTATGACTCGTTAGGGGTCGAAACGCGGTCAGACCGGACTTTTAATCGAATGGTCGTGAGTTCGAACCTCACCCGGCCTACCATTACAGCGAACGACAGAGGCGCGGTCAGTCCTCGAACGGCTCCACGAACCGATGCTCGCCGCGCAGGAAGGCGTCGGCCACGTGGCTCAGTGGCGTGACGTCGACGTCGCTTCGGCCCTGCGCGATCAGGCTGGCGAAGCGGTCGTAGAGGCCGCGGTACTCGGCCTCCGGCGGCAGGGACTGCGGCGCGCCGTCGAGGGAGAGCTCGCTGCCGCCCTTCGACAGCACGAGGCGCCCGTCGTCGGTGTCCACGCGGATGTCCCAGGTCTGCGGACCGGTCTGGCGCCAGTCGAAGGCCGCGACGATCTCCGCCCCGTCGGCGTCGGTGAACTCGAGGTCCGCGGCGATGGGCGCGGCGCGGTTGCGCGGAAAGGACAGCACCCCCTTGGTCAGGAAGAAGGGCGAGGGCAGGACGGCGGTGGCGATCGAGAGCGCGTTGATCCCCGGATCGAACACGCCCAGCCCACCTGCCTCCCAGATCCAGGCCTGGCCCGGGTGCCAGTGGCGGACGTCCTCCTTCCACTCGATCTCCACGCGCCGGACGCGGCGGCCCGCGAGCCAGCGACGCGCGGTCTCGACCCCGGCGGCATGGCGGGAATGCCAGCTGGCGAACAGGGTGTGGCCCCGCGCCTCGGCGATCTGCGCCAGCGCCCGGACCTCGCCCAGGCTCGCGCCGGGGGGCTTTTCGAGGAAGACGTGCTTGCCGGCTTCCAGGGCGGTGCGAGCGGCGGCGAAGCGGACCTGCGGCGGCTGGCAAAGCGCCACGGCCTCCACGCGCTGCCGCCCGGCCAGCATCTCTTCGATGGTCGCATAGCCGGGCGTGCCCTCGAGGCGCGCATGCGGGCTGGCGATGGCGACCAGCTCGAAGTCCGGGGAGGCGGCGATCACCGGGACGTGCTGGTCGCGGGCGATCTTGCCGATCCCGACGATGCCGATGCGGATGGCCATCAGAGCACTTTCACTTCGACCTGGATGGGCGGGGCGCCGAGGCCCGCCACCGTGATCTCTTCCAGCAGGCTGCGGCCGGCGGCCAGCGCGCGCTGGGCGAGGGTGAGCGTGCTCTCGACGTCCTGCACGCGACGGGTCTCGCCATGCAGCACCGCGGCCACGCCGCGGCGGCCGTCGCCATCCCTGAACTGTACGAGGGATAGGGCCATGGTGGCGGACTGACCTGCCTAGCCGGCGCGCCAGGGCCCTTCCACGTCGAGCAGCGGGGCGAACTGCTGCACGCCGTCGAAGTCGCGCTCGGC
>JAQGIJ010000015.1 GCA_028291285.1 Phenylobacterium sp.
CCGCCACCGGCAGACCGATCCGGCCCGCACCGGCGGGGCAGCCGAAGTCGTCACGCCCGTCGCGGACGCGCGCCCGGCCGGCTGGCCCGCCCAAGCGCTCGCCGACGCCTGAGCTGGCAGGAAGGAAAAGACGCCATGTTCGACCGCCGGCTGCTCGCCGAAAAGCGGATCCTCGTGACCGGCGGCGGAAGCGGCCTCGGCCGGTCGTTGGCGACGCGTTTCGCCGAACTCGGCGCGGACCTGGTGATCTGCGGCCGTCGCGAGGCCGTGCTGGCGGACGCGGCGCAGGAGATCCGCGAGACCACCGGCGCGCGTTGCCGGCCGATGGTCTGCGACATCCGCGATCCGGACGCCGTCGAGGCCCTGATGGCTGCGATCTGGGACGAGCGGCCGCTCGACGTCCTGGTCAACAACGCCGCCGGCAACTTCATCGCCCAGACCGAGAGGATGTCACACCGCGCCGCCGACGCCATCCTGGCGCCGACGCTGCACGGCGCGCTCTACTGCACCCTCGCCGCCGGCCGGCGCTGGATCGCCGAGGGTCGCCGCGGCACGGTGCTCAGCATGCTCTCCACCTCCACCATCACCGGCCGGGCGTTCACCGTGCCTTCGGCGATGGCGAAGTCCGGCCTGCTCGCCATGACCCGCAGCCTGGCCGTGGAATGGGGGCCGAAGGGCGTGCGGCTGGTGGCGATCGCGCCTGGCCTGTTCCCCACCGAAGGGGCCTGGGCGCGGCTGCGCCCCGGCGGCCGCGACGCGGGGAAGGATCCGGCGGCGGACATACCGCTCGGCCGCGTCGGCGAGCACCCCGAGCTCGCCAACCTCGCCAGCTACCTGGTCTCGGACGCCGCGGGCTATATCACCGGCGAGATGATCACCATCGACGGCGGCTATCACCTCAGGACCTCCGGCGCCGAGGACCTGCTGAGCTGGACCGAGGCGCAGTGGGACGCGCTGCGGGCGCGGAACTGACCCGATGCTCACCCTGCACGGCATGGGCAGCCCCAACGTCTTGAAGGTCGTCCTGATGCTGGAGGAGGCCGGCCTGCCCTACGCCTTCCGGCGCTGGGACGTGATCCTGGGCGAGCACCGTACGGCCGAGTTCCAGGCGCTGAACCCGAACGGCCGGGTTCCCGTGCTGGAGGACGCCGCCGGTCCCGACGGCGAGCCGGTCGCCGTCTTCGAGTCCGGCGCGATTCTGATCTACCTGGCGGAGAAGACGCGCAGCTTTCTCCCCCAGAGCGGCGCCGGGCGCCACGTGGTGCTCCAGTGGCTGATGTTCCAGATGGCTAACCTAGGGCCGGTGTTCGGCCACACCATCCACCTGACGACACAGGATGCCCAGGAGCTCTACGCCGTTCGCCGCTTCTCCAACGAGATGAAGCGGCTGCTGGACGTGCTGGAGACCCGGCTCGGCGCCCATCCGTTCGTCGCCGGCCCGGAGTATTCGATCGCCGACATGGCGGTGTTTCCCTGGCTGAACACCCTGGACCGCTTCTATCCCGCCCTGGCCGAGTTCGGCGCCATCCAGGCCTGGCGCGAACGGATTCGCCAGCGGCCGGCCGCCGGGCGGATGATCGAACGCGCCGCGGAGCTGTCGCAGGCCGACAGGCTCAGCTTCAGGACGGCGACGCCGGAGCAGCTCGACCGCTACTTCGGCCGCGCATAACCTCAGAGCCATAAGCAAATAGACCGGAGGAAGCCCCATGGACCTGGGCGTTGAAGGCAAGCTCTACATCCTCGTCGGCGGGTCCCGCGGCATGGGTCTGGAGACCGCCCGCCTGCTGGCCGCCGAAGGCGCGCGCCTGGCGCTGGTGGCGCGCTCCGAGGCCGGGCTCGCGGAGGCGGCCGCCGAGCTTGGCGCCGGCGCGCGCGTCGCGACCTACGCCGCCGACGGCGCCCAGCGCGGCAGCCTGGAGGAGGCCATAGGCGCGGCGGTGGGCGAGCTGGGCGCGCCGCGCGGCCTGCTGGTCACGACCGGCCTCACCGACCGCAACGGCGACCTGTTCGGCGCCAGCGACGACGACTGGCAGGCCAACTTCGAGGACGTCCTTATGGGCACGGTGCGCGCCTGCCGCGCCGTGGTTCCGCACATGATGGAGGCGGGCGGCGGCTCTATCGTCACCACCGCCGCCTATTCGGCGCGCGCCGCGAAGGCGTTCCTCTTCCCCTATGCGGCGCTGAAGACCGCCATCCTCAACCTGACAAAGAACCTCGCCAAGACCTATGGCGCGAACGGGATCCGCGCCAACTGCGTCTGTCCGGGCGCGGTGGAGACCGAACGTGTCGACCAGCGCATCCGCGAGGCGATGACCGCGCGCGGCCTGCCCCGCGCCGAGGCGGCGGCCTATGTCATGACGGAAGAGTTCAAGATGCCGGTGGCGCTGAAGCGGCCGGGCCGCGCCGAGGAGATCGGCGAGCTGATGGCCTTCCTGCTTTCGGAACGCGCCGCCTACATGACCGGCGCGACCATCAACATCGACGGCGGCACGGACTTCTGATCGCGCCGCCGCTCGGCGCTGCGAACCGCGCTATGGTGCGGGCGATGGCCAAGGCAGCGAGTCGCCCGCCGCGCGCCGGACCCGCGCCGCGGTTCAAGAAGACCTCCGAGCTGATCGCCGACGAGCTGCGCGCCCGCATCGCCCGCGGCGAGATGGTCGAGGGCGAGGCGCTGCCCAACGAGCGCGCGTTGCAGGAGGCGTTCGACGTCTCCCGCCCGACGTTGCGCGAAGCGATGCGGATCCTCGAGGCCGAGGGCCTGCTGGTCGGCTCGCGCGGCGGGACGCGCGGCGCACGGGTCGCCCTGCCCACCGCGGCCCAGGCCGCTCGCTATGCGGGCCTGATCCTGCAGATGCGCGGCGCGACCGTCGCCGACGTCTACGCCCTGCGCACCCTGGTCGAGCCGGCGGCCGCGCGGATGCTGGCCGAGCGCGCCGAGCGCCCTTCGATCGCGCCGCTGCGCGCCGTGGTCGAGGCGCTTCAGGCGCAGCGCGCGAACCCGCGCGAACAGGCGCGCCTGCTGTATAGCTTCGACGAGATCCTGCTCGGGCTCAGCGGCAACGAGGCCCTGGCGCTGCTCGGACAGATGATGGCCAACCTCCTGACCTCGCAGCTGCATGCCGTGCCGGACACGCTGGAGTCACTCCCGGCGCGCAGCGTGGAGATCATGCAGCAGAACCTCGAGGACCTGGCCCATCACCGAAGCGGGCTGGACAAGACGCTCGACGCCATCGAGGCCGGCGATGGCGCGCTCGCCGAGCAGCGGCTCTCCGCCTGGCTGCGGCAAAGCGAGGACTGGCGCCGGTTTCGCCTGTCGGACCGCCTCGACGTGATCCGCT
>JAQGIJ010000033.1 GCA_028291285.1 Phenylobacterium sp.
CGCCGCGCGACGGCTCCCAGCGCAGTGCGGCGCCGAGATCGTCGGCCTCGATCTCCAGCACCAGCAGGTCCGGCTGGCCGGCGAAATGCTTCGCCGCGGTCTCCTGCGCCTGGGCCGCGGTGGAGAAGTGGATGTAACCGTCCTGCCGATCGACGGCCGAGCCTTCGAAGCGCGCCGCGGCCTGCGCGGCCGCCCATTCCGCGCGTGGGAGGATCTTGTAGATGCGGCTCACGCCTGGCGCTCCGGGTAGAAGAGGCCGTCGGCGGAGGGACGGCCCGCGTCGTCGATCCGGAACACGGCCGCCGCCGCGGGCGGGAAGGCGCGCTGCACGCGGGCCAGGAAGGCCGCCGGCGCATCTGCCTCCAGCAGCAGGCGAAGCGCGAGCTCCTGCAGGCCGGGATTGTGGCCGACGACGATCACCGTCCCCTGCCCCTCCCCCGCCCGTTCCGCCAGCTTGCGGATCGCCCCGGCGTCGGCGTTGTAGAGCTCGCGCTCGAAGCGCACCGCGCCGCCCGGCAGGGCCTCGTTGAGCGCCTCCCAGGTCTCGCGGGTGCGCAGCGCCGGCGAGACCACCGCCAGGCCGGGCCGGAACCCCAGCGCCGCCAGCTGCTCGGCCATCTCGTGCGCCTCGCGGCGGCCGCGGGCGGCGAGCGGCCGGTCGAAATCGTCGCCGCTCGGCGCATCGGTCTCCGCCTTGGCGTGCCGGAACAGGATCAGCCGGTCCATCGATTGGTCTTCACCCCTTCGCGCCCGCCTCATAACGGGCTGCGCGGCGGCTGCGAAGCCATTGACACTGAAAGGCCGCGGCGGTCCAAGGCCTCTCATGACCGATGCGGCCGAAGCGATCGCCGAACCGGAGACCAACGGCGGGACCCTCAGGTTTCCGGCGAGCAAGGTGCTGCGCCTGGATTCCGGCGCCCGGCTCTCTGCGCTGGAGATCGCCTACAACACCTACGGCCGGCTGAACGCCGACAGGTCCAACGCCGTGCTGGTCTGCCACGCGCTCACCCTCGACCAGCACGTGGCCTCGGTGAACCCGACAACCGGCAAGCCCGGCTGGTGGGACCGCATGGTGGGACCCGGCAAGCCGCTGGACCCCGAGCGGCATTTCATCATCTGCTCCAACGTGATCGGCGGCTGCATGGGCTCGACGGGGCCGGCGTCGATCGATCCGAAGACCGGCAAGCCCTATGGCCTCACCTTCCCGGTGATCACCATCGCCGACATGGTCCGCGCCCAGGCGATGCTGGTCGAGGCGCTGGGCATCGAGACCCTGTTCACCGTCATCGGCGGCTCCATGGGCGGGATGCAGGTGCTGCAGTGGGCGGCCGATTATCCGGAGAAGCTGTTCTCGGCGATCTGCATCGCCGCGGCGCCGCGGCACTCGGCGCAGAACATCGCCTTCCACGAGGTCGGGCGCCAGGCGATCATGGCCGATCCCGACTGGCGCGGCGGCGCCTACGAGCAGGCCGGCGTGCGCCCGGAAAAGGGGCTCTCGGTGGCGCGCATGGCCGCCCACATCACCTATCTCTCGGAAGCCGCCCTGCAGCGGAAGTTCGGCCGCGAGCTGCAGCGCGACGGCCTCTCCTGGGGCTTCGACGCCGACTTCCAGGTGGAGAGCTACCTGCGCTACCAGGGCGCCAGCTTCGTCGACCGCTTCGACGCCAACTCCTACCTCTACATCACCCGCGCCATGGACTACTTCGACCTGGCGGCGAAGCACGAGGGCGTGCTCACCGAGGCCTTCCGCAAGGCGCGCGCCGTGAAGTTCTGCGTGCTCTCCTTCTCCTCCGACTGGCTCTATCCGACCGCCGAGAGCCGCGACGTGGTGCGCGCGCTCAACGCCGCCGGCTGCCGCGCGAGCTTCGCCGAGATCGATAGCGACAAGGGCCACGACGCCTTCCTGCTGGACGAGCCGCAGCTGGACGCCACCCTGCGCGGCTTCCTCTCCGCCCAGGCGCAGGCCAGAGGGCTTGCGTGAACACCCTGCGCGAGGATTTCCGCGAGATCCTCCGCCTCGTGCGGCCCGACGCGCGCGTGCTGGACGTGGGCTGTGGCGAGGGCGAGCTCCTGGAGCTGCTCACTCGCGAGAAGGCGGTCGACGGCCAGGGCCTGGAGATCAGCCAATCCGGCGTCTCGGCCTGCCTGGCCAAAGGGCTGGCGGTGGTCCAGGGGGACGGCGACCGCGACCTCGACTATTTCCCCACCCGGGCCTTCGACTACGCGGTGCTGTCGAAGACCCTGCAGCAGATGCGCGAGCCGGCGCACGTGCTTTCCGAGCTGCTGCGCATCGCCGAGCAGGCGGTGGTCTCGGTCCCGAACTTCGGCCACTGGCGGGTGCGCTGGGCGCTGCTGGCGCGGGGCCGGATGCCGGAGACCCGGGCGCTGCCCGAGCCGTGGTGGTCGACGCCCAACATCCACCTGTGCACGCTGCGCGACTTCACCGAGCTCTGCCGCGAGCTCGACCTGCGCATCGACGCCTGCGCGGCGCTGTCCGGCGGCAAGGTCGCCCGGCCGATCGATCCGGAGAAGCCCTGGGAGAACTGGCGCTC
>JAQGIJ010000085.1 GCA_028291285.1 Phenylobacterium sp.
GGTGATGGCCACGGCCGAGCGCTTCAGCTCGGGGCCTTCGTATTCGACGCGCGGGAAGGCGCGGCAGCGTTCGGCGAGGGCCTCGCGGAACGCCGCGGCGAAGGGATAGCTCATAGTCTCACCTAACGCGCATGGGGCTCCGGGCTCAAGCGAGCTGCGGCGCCACCTCGTCGGCGAAACGGCGCAGCGCCTCGACGCCCCCGCGCGGATGGTCCCAGGGCGTCAGGATCACCCGGTCGACGCCGAGGTCACGGAAGCGCCTGAGGCTGTCGGGGTCGCGCCGCTCGCCGACCTGCAGGATCACCTGGAAGGGCCCGGCGCGGCCGGCCTCGGCCCGCAGCGCGGCGATCCGCCTGAGGTTCGCCGGCAGGGTTTCGAACGTCTGGGCCATCGGCAGCCAGCCGTCGCCCAGCAGCGCCGCGCGCCGCACGGCGGCCGGGGAATCGCCGCCGATCAGCAGCGGCGGCCAGGGCTTTTGCACCGGCTTGGGCTCGAACTTCACCGGCTGGAAGCTGTAGGAGTCGCCGGCGTGCTCGATGGTGTCTTCGGTGAACAGGCGCTGGAGGATCCCGATCGCCTCGTCGATACGCCGGCCGCGCCCTTCGAACGGCAGCTCCATCGCCTGCCACTCCTCGGCCAGCCAGCTGACGCCGATCCCGAAGTCGAGCCGGCCGCGGGAGACCATGTCCAGCGTGGTTATCGCCCGGGCGGTGATGAAGGGGTGCCGCAGGCCCAGGTTGAAGACATTGGTGCCCAGCCGGATGGTTTGGGTCTGGCCGGCCAGGAAGGCCAGGACGACGAAGGGATCCCAGGTCGGAAAGTCGCTGGGGATCGGCGGCTCGCCCTCGTCCGGCGAGCCCGGCTTGCCGGACATTTTCACCGGCAGAATGAGGTGCTCGGGAAACCAGACGGAATCGTAGCCGCACGCCTCGGCGACCTGGGTGAACTCGAGCCAGTTGCGCGGGCTCACCTGCATCGCCACGCCGACCTTCATCCACCGTCCTCCCATGCTTTCGCAGGAGCTTAGCATCTGCGCCGCCGGCGCGAGCGGCTTTGGCGTCGAGACATGCGCTAGGATGGGCGCATCGCCGCGAACCGCCGAGGGACCCCGCCACATGACCGAGCCGCGCGCCACCCATGTCGTCTCCTCGCCGGAGCAGGGCGTCCGGATGCGCGCCCTGCCCCGCGATGGCGTGCTGCAGATGCTGAACCTGATCCGGCTGCGGCCGCTGGCGGACTATCCGCCGGGCCATCCCGACCACGCGGCGGGGCTTACCGGCGCCCAGGCCTACGCGCGCTACGAGCACGAGAGCGGGCCGATCTTCCGGCGCGTCGGCGGCCGCAGGATCTGGGTGGGCGTGCCGGAGCTGGTGGTGATCGGCCCCGACGACCAGAGCTGGGACATGGCGGTCCTGACCGAATACGACAGCTTCGAAGGGTTCCGGCAGATGCAGAAGGACCCGGCCTACCAGGCCGCCTTCCAGCACCGCATGGCCGCGGTTCTCGACGCCCGCGTGGTCCGCTGCCGACCGGCCCCGTGACCGGCCCGATCGACTCCCAGCGCCCGGACACGCAAACGGCCCCGGAGCGTGCGCTCTGGGGCCGTTTTGGAATTCTGGCGTCAGTTCCAGACTATGCCGAGCGTAGCTATCACGTCGTCAATGAAGCGCGAGCTGGCACGGCTCGAGCGTGCGCGCCAGTCTCAGGACCGCGCGGAGCCCCGGTCTGTTGTCCTCCAGCCGAAGCTCGCCGCCGTGCAGCTTCGCCGCCGCGGCGGCGATGGAGAGCCCAAGACCCGATCCCGCGCGGCCGCGGGCTTCATCAAGCCTCACGAACCGGTCCTTGGCGCGCCCGCGTTGCTCCCCGGGGATGCCGGGCCCGTTGTCCGCCAGGATGATTTCCGCCCCGCCCTCGCTGTTCAGCACTTCGAGGATCACCGAGGCGCCGGAGCCCGCGTACTTGGCGGCGTTGAACAGCAGATTGCCGACGGCCTGGCGCAGCAGCAGCGCGTGGCCTTCCACGACGAGTGGGCCCGTGGGACGGGTCTCCAGCAGCTGGCCGGCGTCTTCCAGCACCGGGGCGAACAGGCCGGCCAGGTCGAGGGCGAGCTCGTCGAGACGCAGCGGCTGCATCATCTCGCGCGACAGGCCGGATTCGGCCCGGGCGATGTCGATCAGGCCGGTGAAGACGGAGAGCGCCCCCTCCAGCTCCCGGCTGACGAAAGCGAGGGCGTCGCGGCAATCTGCGTGGCTCATGGCGGGGTCCAGAGCGTCCACGGCCGTGAGGCGCATCCGGGTCAAGGCGCCGGGCACGTCATGGGCCAGGCAGTCCGTGACGGTGCGCATGCCGGTCAGGAGCTCGTCGAGGCGGTCGAGCATCTTGTTCAGCGAGGCGCCGATGCGGTCGAAGGGGTCGCCGCGCGCCGAGACCTCGGCCCGTGCCCCGAGGTCGCCGGCCGCGATGCGTTCGGCGACGCGGGCCACGCCATCGGCCCGATCGATCAACAGGGCGCTGAGCAGCAGGCCGACGCCAAGGCTCGCGGCCACCACGATGGCAAGGGCGATCAGCAGGCCGTCGGCGATTCGGGCCTCGAAGTCGCGGTTCCCGGCGTCGTCGCGGCCGATCACGAGCAGGTTTCCGTCCGGCAGCTTCGTGGTGGTGACGTGGAGTTCGAGGGGCCCGTCGCGGGTCCGGGAGCGGACGTTGGTCCAGCCGCCTTCGACCACGGGCGCTGGCGGGATCAGCAGGTCGCCGCCGATGCGCCGTCCGCTGCGATCGAAGAGCCCGTAGTGCGCCGCGGGCGCGGCCAGCCGCGAGGGACCT
>JAQGIJ010000086.1 GCA_028291285.1 Phenylobacterium sp.
ACATGGATGCCCTGGGTCCCGTCGACGACCTGGGTGACGCCGAAGTCCGCGCCCACGCTCATCAGCGAATAGGCGTCGTCCGCGGACAGGCCCTGGTGCTCCGTGAGCAGGTGGAGCATGTCGATCGAGGCGTTCTTCATCGCCTGGTTCAGGTCTTCGTGGAAGCCGTGGACGATCCAGTTCTGCGGCGTCTCCAGCAGCGGGCTCGGGAAGCTGAAGTCCTTGCGCAGGATGATCTGGAAGAGGACGTTCAGCGAGGCCTCGATGGCCGTGCCGCTGATCTCGCCGTCGCCCTGGCTGACGTGCGGGTCGCCGATCGAGAAGAGCCCGCCGTCGACCTGCACCGGGTAGTACATGGTCGCGCCGGCGCCGATGCGCCAGTTGTCGATGTTCCCGCCGTGCAGCCCGGGCGGGATGGTGCTCACGCGGCCATGGATGTCGGGGGCTACGCCGGCGGTGCCCAGGTGCGGGCGCACCGGAACGCGCACGCCCTTCAGCGCGGCTTGCCGGTCGCACGTCGGGCAGCGGGTGATCGTGCCCGGCGTCAGGTACTTGCCGGGGAAGTCATAGGCGTAGAGCGCCGAGGCGGAGTTGCTGGCCGCGTCGAGCTCGTAGATGGTCACGCGCTCCTTCTCGCCGAACTCCTGGTAGAGGTGCCCCCAATTGGCGGCGAGGTTGGAGCCGTGCTGCATCCGCGGCTGCATCGTCAGGTAGCGCACCTCGAGCATGTCCCCGGGCTTGGCGTCCTCGACGTAGATCGGCCCGGTCATGATGTGGACGCCGGGCGTTCGGTCCGCTTCCGGCGTCTCGCGGAAGATCCGCCAGATCTTCTCGTCCATCAGCAGGTCCGGATCGTCGCCGGCGTGATGCGTCACGGCCTCGGCCTGGACGAGGTCGCCCGATTTCACGCGCAGGGCAGGGGCGCGGGCGGGATCGAAGTAGCCCCAGTGGATGGTCTCGGGCAGGGCCTGCAGATAGTGCAGGGCGCCGGGGACGATGGTCGGCGCGACCCCCGTCTTCTTGTCGAGCGTCAGGGGCAGCATGCCAGGCGGTCTCCGTACGTTCCTTGAGGTTTTGATGGCGCCCGCCATCGCGCGGCGCTCGCTGGAGGGCTCAGAACTTCGCGGCCAGTCGGAGCGACCATGTTCGCCCCGGCGCCGGCAACACCGCGACGTCGGTGTAGGCGGCCTGACCCAGGTAGAAGTAGGTCTTGTCGGTGAGGTTGTTCACCGCCACATCGAGCGTGTACCTGTCCCAGGTGTAGCTCGCGCCGGCGCGGTAGGTGGCGTAGGCGGGCAGGTGGATCGCCCCGGGCGCGACGCCGCTGGTCTTGCTCACGTACTGGCCGCCCCCGCTGAGCGTCAGGCCCCAGTCGAACCGGTAGACGCCGAACAGGCTCAGGTTCGTGTCCGGAAGCGTCGTGTCCTTGTAGCCGTGCGCCAGCGACGGGATCTGGGTGGTGGAGATGGTCCACTCGCCGCCATAGGCCGAGACCGGGTTCAGGCCCAGTTCCGCCGGGGTCAGCAGGAAGGTCACGGCGCCCGAGATGCGTGTGCTCTGGAAGGTGGCGGCGCCCAGCAGGTCGAAGTGCTCGGTGACTCTGGCCCGCGTCTCGATTTCCACGCCGTGGCTGCGGGCCTGGGTGATCGAGGTCGAAAGCGAGTCCCGCTGGCTGCGCTGCATCCGGTAGCCGTCGACGGCGAAATAAAGGCGTCCGTGCATCAGCGACCCCTTCAGCCCGACCTCGTACATTTCGGAGGGCGAGAGGAAGCTGTGGTTGATGAGCAGGGCGGGATCCACGCCGCCGCCCTTGTTGGTCTCGATCGACCGGTTCTTGGCGTAGGTGTAGTAGGGGATCAGGCCGATCGGCGTCTGGTAGTTGATGCTGATCTGGTAGCTGGTGGGGTTCAGCGAGGCCGAATACCAGCTCCCCAGCGCGCCGCCGAAGCTGGTCAGGCCATCGTTCATGGTCCGGATCTTGTACCGGTCATTGCGGACGCCGCCCTGCAGGTGCAGACGCTCGAAGATGGCGATGTCGGTGTTCAGGAAGAAGCCGGCGTCCTTGATGTTCGAGTGATAGCGGAAGTCCCAGACGTTCGGACTGGCGTTCAGCTTCGGATCGTTGATGATCATGTCCGCGGTGGGCGGCGCGCTGATGTCGTTCCGGTCCCAGATCACGAGCCGACGCCCGTAGTTCTGGAAGTCGTCCACGTGGTAGTCGCGGTAGCTCGCCCCGACGAGGGCCTGGGCGCTCAGCCAATCGGTGAACTTGCGCTCGAGGACGTAGGAGACGCGGCCTTCGAAGACATGCGCTTTGGCGTAGGTCGCAGAACCCGCCGCGGAGAACATGTCGTTGTCCAGGTGCTCGTAGAAGCCCTGCAATTTCAGCGTGTCGTCGTTGGCGAAGGTGCGCACCAAGTCGCCATAGGCGGTGGTGACCTTGTCGTTGTTGTAGTCGAGCGGCGAGGTGTTGAGGTTGCGCCGGGACAGGCTCACCTCGTGCACGGTCGCGGGGTCGAGCGCGGTCAGCGTTGTCGGTGACTGGATGACGCCGGTGATGAAGTTGGCGCTGCGCCGCAGGTTGTTGATGTTCGGAGCGAGGATGTCCGGCGTCAGCCCTTGTGCGCCGGCCGGGGCCAGGGTGACGGCCGGCCGCCCGGCGAGATAGACGCCGGAATCGATCAGCTGCTGGGTGACGCGGTTCCAGCCCGGGGCGGCGAGGTGGCCCTTGGTGTCGAGATACCGGGCTCCGAGGTTGAACTGCCAGTCGGAACCCAGGTCCATCGCGTAGCCGACCTGGACTTCCTTATCGTTCGGCTTGAAGTCGCGATAGTAGCTGCCGTTCTTGTTGAAGTAGGCGTAGCCGTAGATGGCCGCGTTGTTGCCGCCGACCTTGAACGGCACGCCGCCTTCCGCGGTGACCTTGATCAGGTCGTCGCTACCGGTCTGGCCGGTGACAAGGGCCGTGGGGCGGTCGGACTCCTTCAGATGGATCGCCACCTCGGGCTTCGGCGTGAAGTTGATCATGCCGCCGAGCTTGCCCGTGCCATACATCGGCGACACCGGACCGCGGACGATCTCGATATTGCTCACGCTCTCGGTGGGCGTCTCGTAGTAGCCGAGATTGTTGATGCCCTTGAAGCCCCGATAGTAGCTGTCCGCCAGGTTGCCGCGGATCATCACGGCGCCGGCCACGCCGAAATAGGCCGAGGTGTAGGTGCCGGCGGCGGCGGTCGTCAGGTCGTGGATGTTGTGGACCTGCAGCTGCTTCAGCAGCGAGGAGTCCAGGGTCGTCACCGACCGCGGGATTTCGACGATATCTTGGTTCAAGCCGGA